>JBFYNT010000313.1:0-9057 GCA_041304225.1 Candidatus Aminicenantota bacterium | reverse complement strand
TGATCTGGTTCTCGAACTGCCGCGTGTCGGTCGCAGCCTCGCCGGGGGCCGTGTGCCAGGCCATGTCGAGGATGCACGCGGCCAGGTATTCGGCGGTGACAAAGCCCTGGTTAAAGAGTTGGCTCTTCTCGAGCTTCTGGACAAGTTCGACCGGGATGGTCTCCCCCGTTTGATAATGTTTGGCGTATACGGCCAATAACTCCGGCTCGAAAACCCAGTGCTCCATGATCTGCGACGGCAGCTCGACCGAATCGCGGGCCACGGTGCGGCTGCGGTAGCGTCCCTGCGAGAAGAGAGTTGCCAGCGAATGCCCGAACTCGTGGAAGAACGTTTCGGCCTCGTCGGTCGAGAGGAGCGCCGGCGCGTCGGCCGTCGGGCGCGTGAAGTTGCAGGTGATCGTCGAGATGGGCGGCACGCGCACGCCCTTCTCGTACGAGACGCGCCGGAAGGCCCCCGACCAGGCCCCGCTGCGCTTGCTCGGCCGCGGGTGGAAGTCCATGTAGAGAATGCCGGTGTGGCGGCCGTCGGCCTCCTGGACCTCGAAGACCTGGACGTCGGGATGGTAGCGCGGCAGATCGGGCTTCTCGATGAACTTGAGCCCGTAGAGCTTCTCGCACAGGGCGAAGATGCCGTCGCGGACGTTGTCGAGCTTGAAGTAGGGGCGCAGGGCCGAGTCGTCGAGGGCGTACTTCTCCTGGCGCAGGCGCTCGGTGTAGAGCCACCAATCCCAGGACGCGAGCTTGGCCCCCCGGCCGGCCTTGGGATCGCGGTCCATGAGGGACTGGAGCGCGGCCGCTTCTTCGCGGGTCTTGACCAGGGTCGGCTCCCAGAGCTGGGCCAGGAACTCGTTGACCTTCTCGGGCGTCTTGGCCATGTTGTTCTCGAGGACGAACGCGGCGTGGCTGGCGTATCCGAGCAGGCGCGCTTTCTCGCCGCGCAGGGCGGCGATCTTGCGGGCGACGTCCTTGTTGTCTCGCTCGTTGTCGTTGTCGCCCTTCATGAAGTAGGCCCGGTGGAGCTTCTCGCGCAGGGGCCGGCGCTCCGCATAGGTCAGGAAGGGCGTCATGCTCGGGACGTGAATGGTGAAGAGCCACTGGCCGTCGGCGAGCCCGGCCTGTTTCGCGGCGGCTGCGGCCATGGCCACGACCGAAGGCGGAAGCCCCGCCAGGTCGGCCTTGTCGTCGATGATCATCTGGAAGGCGTTGGTTTCGGCGAGCACGTTCTCGCCGAACTTGACCGACAGCAGCGAGAGCTCCTGGTTCAGCTCGCGGAGGCGGGCCTTGCCGGCGGCGTCGAGGAGGGCACCGCCGCGGACGAAGTCCTTATAGGCGTTCTCGAGCAGGAAGCGCTCTTCGCGGCCGAGATCGAGCTTGTCGCGCTTGTCGTAGACGGCCTTGACGCGGGCGAAGAGCCCTTCGTTGAGACTGATGTCGTCGTTGTGGGCGGCCAGCATCGGCGCGGTCTTGCGGGCCAGGGCCTGGAGATCGTCGTTGGTATGGGCCCCCTGAAGGGCGCCGAAGACGGCGTTGACCTCGGAGAGGAAGATGCCGGCGTGGTCGAGGGCGGCGACGGTGTTTGCGAAGGTCGCTTTTTTGGGATTCGCCGCGATGGCGTCGATCTCGGCCTTTTCGAGGCGGATGCCCTGTTCGATGGCCGGTAGGAAGTGCTCGTTCTTGATGAGGTCGAACGGCGGCACGTTGAACGGCGTGCCGTAGGGCTGGAAGAAGGGGTTGCCGGCGTTGGCGGCCGCGGCGGCTTCGATGGCGGCGGCGGGGTCGGGCGCCGGCGCCCCCGTTCCCTCGGTCTTGCAGGAGACCGCCGAGGCCAGCAGGAACGATCCGATAAAGGCGAAAGCGATCAAGGCGTGTCGGGTCATTTCGTCGCACCTCCAGACGGGATAGCCGGGATTATAATAAATCGGGGACACAATACCAATTCCCCATTTTCCCCCCGGATATCACCCCTGGGGGGGATTGTCCCCGGGCGGGACGGAGCGGAGACTGGTGCCGGCATGAAGAAAGCCGCGTTGGTCTGCTTTGTCCTGGGCCTGGGACCGGTCTGGGGGTCCGCCGCGGCCGTGACCGCGGAGGAGGGCCCGGGCCAGCGCGGGCTTAACGGGCTGAGCGGGGTCGCCGTCGCTTCGGCCAACCTCTCCTACCCGAGGTCGCCGGAGACGATGGGATTCACGCTGGCGGGATCGACGGCTGGCGGAACGGGCGCGGCGGACGAGGAGAAGGAAAGGGGCGCGCAGCCCTCTCCGCCGATCATCACGGCCCTCATTCCTGTGGCCTTCGGATCGGGCGGCGATCCCGACGTCTGGGCGGCGGCCATTACGCCCGAAGTGCCCTCGCCCGGAGTCATTCGAGGGCGCCAGGGAGAACCGGCCGTTTCCTGGGCCGTTTTCCGGGGCAAGAAGAACGGCGACGTCTTCACCTCGCTCCACGAGGAATACGCCTGGCGGATGAAGTTCAAGTCGATGACGCTGGGCCTGGGCTTCTACAGGAGTATCGCGCTCGGCAAGGGCGTCAGGATCAAGCCTTACGTCGGCGTGATCCGATCGAGCCTGTCCCTGCGGCCGGCCGGGCTCAATGCGGCGAACGAACTCTACGAATACCAGCTGACGGCTTTCTGCTTCGGCCTGCCCCTCGTCTTTGGTTTCTGATCGGGGTCGGACCTCAGGATCTTTATAAGAAAGACCAGTTCAAGAGGGCGTTCCAGAGGAAGCGGTGGTCCGACCGGTTGAGGTCGCGGTGGATCGGGTTGAAGTTGAAGGCCACGACCCGGCCCTTGCCCACGGCGAAATCCATGATCGCCGGCCGGCCCTCGAGCTCGTCCTCGCCCTTGAGCGCGCCGCTGACGAGCATCTTGACCTCGGCTCTCTTGGCCGCTTCCTTCGCATCCTTCTGCTCCTTCGTCAGCGCCGGGCCTCCGGCCGCCTCCGGCTTCTCTTCCTCCCGGTCCTCGGCCCGCGGCTTCGTGCCCCACTGCATGACGACGTTCTTACGGCTGGACCGGGCGATGTCGTAGACCGGTCCGTAGCTGCGGAAGACCGACGTCACTTCGGGCGAGCCGTAGGCCAACGGGTGATCCGGCCTCGTGAACTTGACCTTGAGCTCGGAGCCCGGTATGAAGAAGGCCCCGCCCTTCCGGTAGACGTCCCGGACCAGCCCGCCCTCGAGCGGCAGCGTCGAGCCGTTGCCCAGCGTGATGAGCACGCCGCCCGCGTTCAGGAATTCCTCGATCTTCGCCACACCCTGCCAGCCGATGCCGCCCGTGATATCCGCCGAGGCGTCGGGCACGCCCAGGTTCGGCGTCTCCTTCGTTTTCATATAGGCCATCGGCCCGAATTTCTTGTCGATGCCGTGGATCTGATCCTGCAGTCCGAGGTAATTGTGGCCGAAGATGACGACGTCGTACTTCTCTCGCAGCCGGCCGGCCCGGACATCTTCGTCACGGATGTAGGCGTACGGGACTTTCTCGCGATCAAAGACCAGCCTGATCCAACCGACGGCCTCGGTATCGGCCCAGGTATGCCAGACCGCGACGCGCGGCATCCTGGACTCGTGACGCGCGACGCCTTCCGGCAGCGCCGCCAGGCCGTCGAAATCGATCGCCAGCTCGGCCGCGGCCCGCCGCAGCACGTCCGCCAATCCCTTCTGGTCGGCGATGACCCATGACCCGGCCGGGTAGTGCTTGTCCCCCGCCTTGAAGGCCTTTTCGGCGATCTCGACGCGGAACGCGCCCAGCCTCGCCCGCAACGCCAACAGCCCCTCCTGGCCCGTGTCTTTCATAAGATAAAACGGCCCCGTGCCGTTCAGCACGCCCTTGGTCCCGGCCGCCGCTCCCCCCGCGACCGGCTCGATCTTCACGAGGGCCGGATCCATGACCTTGGCGTCGTCGATCCTCTTGGCTTCGAGCCCGTAATGCACCGTCAGCGCCCACGATACGTCGTCGTAGGGCTCTTGGGCAGCGTCGGTCGGGAAGGTCTGCGGAGAGAGGAGATCGACGGCGTAGCCGCGGTAGGGCTGGTCGAGCCGCACCACATACGTCCCCGCCGCGAAGTCCCCTTCCGCCATCTTGAACGGCGCCGTCGCCCTCCCCACTTCGATGCCGTGGGCGATGAGGAGGTCGATCAGGTCGGCGACGCGCCGCCGGTCGCCTTGATCCTCGGCGATGGCGAACGCGTACGGCCCGCCCTTGACGCCCTTCTGCCACGAGTTGTAGCCCTTGCGGTAGAAGTCGCGCAGCATCTCCTTGGCGTGCTTGGCCGCGTAATCGAGCGCGGCCAGACAGCCGCTCTGCATGTAGTTCGTATTGTTGCGCAGCGACCACATGAACTTCCGCGGCGGCGGCATGGGACGGTACCACTCCTGGCTCGTCGCCGGCCGGCCCGCGTAGCGCTCCTCGTTCGGTCGCAGCTCGCGCTCGACCGTCTCGGCCGTGCCGTTGCCGAAGGTCTCGTAGCCGCGGCCGATGCTGTTGTGGTTGACGCCGATCGAATCGAGGAAGCAGTGCTCCCAGCCGTCGCTGAAGCCCCAGGTCCAGACGCCGGGCATGCCGGCCGACGTGAGCGCGCTGAGCTCGGCGAAGGACATGGCGAACCATTCGTTGAGCAGGATGGGGTCGATGTTGACGTTGAACGGCCCCGTGCCGTTCCAGGTCTGGAGCAGCGGCAGCGACTCGTGGAGGTCGTGGACGACCTGGGGATGATACTCGAAGAACATCCGGCTGACGGCCTTCGACAGCTGCAGGGCCTCCTGGTGCGAGTCGCGGTTGTTGTCGTGGAAGACGTAGAAGCCCCAGTACGGCGGCGAGACGGGGGGCAGGGCATCGAAGTCGGTCTTGCCCTTGAGGTAGCGGTAGAACCAGTCGACCTGCTTGTCGCGGCCGTCGGGCTCCGAGACCGGGTTGATGAGCACGACGAGCTCGCCGCGGATCTTTTGGATCATCGGCTGATCGGAGACGGCCAGGCGGTAGGCCATCTCCATGACCATCTCGGGACTGCCGAGCTCGGTCGAATGCAGCCCCGCGTTGAAGTAGTAGATGGGCCGGGCCGAGGCGATGATCGTCTCGGCGGCGTCCGGCGTCGTCTTGCGAGGATCGGCCAGCGCGGCGGTCGCGGACTTGAGCGTGTCGAGGTCGCGGAGGCCGGCCTCGTCGGCGATGGCCGCGAGCAGGATGTCGCGCCCCTCCTCGGTCCTGCCGATCGTCTGGAGCCGGACGCGCGGCGAGGTCTCGGCGAGCTTGCGGAAGTAGCCGTAGATCTGGGTGGTCGACGAGAGCTCTCCGGCGGCGCCGACGACGTGGCCGAGATATTCCGTCGGCGACGGCACGGTCGGCGAATCCGGCAGATAAGCCACCCAGGGATTGCCGAAGCGCGGCTCGGTCGTGTACTTGGCGATGGCCTCGACCGAGCCCGGCTCCACCTTGTCCGGGGCGTAGGGGTTCTTGACCTGCGCGGCGGCGGGCGACGCCGCCTGAGCCTGGGGGGCTCTCGGCGAAGCGGCGATGAGCGCGGCCGCGAGAAGCGCGGCGAAAAGGACGACGGGGACGAAGCGAGAGGAGAACCGGCGGGGCTTGATCATGGGGCCTCCAATTCGGGGACACAATACCAATTTCCCCATTTCCGGGCAAGCCGCCTGCCTCAGAAGGGACCTGGTCCCCTCATTATTTGGCTTGCCGCGTTCATCTTTTGCTATAATCCGGGCAATGCCCGAATGGAGGCCCGCCCGATGAATCGAAGCATCCGTCCGCTCGCCCTGTCCCTGGCCCTCGCCGCGCTCGCGCTCGCCGCGATCGCCCCGCCCCTCGCCCGCGCCGCCGACGAGCCGCGGCTGGTCCTCACGCCCGCTCCCGGCCCCGCGCCCCGGATCAACGGCGCCCGCGTCTTCGGCGTCCGCCCCGGCTCGCCCTTCCTCTTCACCATCCCGGTGACGGGCGACCGCCCGATGACCTACGGCGTCGAGGGCCTCCCCGAAGGGCTCGCGCTCGACACGGCTACCGGGCGGATCACCGGGGCGCTCTCCTCCCCCGGCGCGTACAACGTCGTCTTCACCGCGGCCAACGCCCGCGGCACGGCCTCGCGCCCCTTCACGATCGTCTGCGGCCCGACCCTGGCCCTGACCCCGCACATGGGCTGGAACAGCTGGTATGTCTGGGAGAACCACGTCAGCGACGCGATCATGCGGGCCGCCGCCGACGCCATGGTCTCGAGCGGGATGATGGACCACGGCTACATGTACGTCAACATCGACGACTGCTGGTCGGTCCGCCCGGACGCGAAGGACCCGTCCCTCCTCGGCGAGTCCCGCGACGCTCGCGGCCGGATCAATTCGAACGGCCGCTTCCCCGACATGAGGGCCATGACCGACTATATCCACGCCAAGGGCCTCAAGGCCGGCATCTACACCTCGCCCGGCCCCTTCACCTGCGCCGGCCACGTCGCCGCGTACCAGCACGAGAAGCCCGACCTCGAGCGCTTCGTTGAATGGGGTTACGACTTCCTGAAATACGACTGGTGCTCCTACCATGGCGTCGCCAAGGACAAGAGCGTCGAGGAGCTCCAGAAGCCCTACCGGCTCATCAGCGGCATCCTGGCCGCTCAGCCGCGAGACATCGTCCTCAACCTCTGCCAGTACGGCATGGGCAACGTCTGGGAGTGGGGCCGCGAGGTCGGCGGCCACAGCTGGCGCACGGCCGGCGACCTCGGCGGTTCCTTCGAAGGCATCCCCGCGGCGCTCTTCCGCGACGGCTTCGATGTCTACTCGACGAACGAGCTCAACCGTTACGGCGGCCCCGGCCATTGGAACGATCCCGACTACCTCCTTCTCGGCTATCTCAGCGATTGGAAGGGCGGCACGGCCCCGACGCCGCTCACGCCGAACGAGCAATACGCTCACGTCTCTCTCTGGGCCCTCGTCGCCGCTCCGCTCATCTTCAGCGGCGACATCACCCGCCTCGACGACTTCACGCTCGGCCTGTTGACGAACGACGAGATCATCGACGTCGATCAGGACCCGCTCGGCAGGCCCGGCCGGCGCGCCGCCAAGACCGGCGACCTCGAGGTCTGGGTGCGTGAGATGGAGGACGGGTCGAAAGCGGTCGGCCTCTTCAACCGCGGCGATCGCCTGGCCCCGGTTTCGGCGTCGTGGGCCGACCTCGGGCTCTCCGGCCGGCAGCGCGTCCGGGACCTCTGGCGGCAGAAGGACCTCGGGGTCTACGACGGCGGCTTCGAAGCCTACGTCGCCCGCCACGGCGTGGTCATGGTCCGCCTCTGGCCCGATTATTAAAGGTTCTTCTCCCGATTCCGGGGAGTCCCTCTCTCGGGCTTTGGCTCGGGATATGCCTCTAGCTCCCCGGCCCCCCGGGGAGCGGGGAGCGAACCCCGGTGAGCGGACCAGGCAGGATCGGGACGGAGCACCCGGAGTCCCGATCCTGCGAAATATCGGGAGAGAGAGCTTTCTTACGAGATTTCCCAGCGCCGTCCCTCCGAGTCACTCCGGGGCGGCGCTGATGGTCGCTCCGCAGACTCCGCTCCCTGCCGGTCCCCTCCTCCAGCAACGGGGATCTTCTGGGCCTGCTAGCTCACCCTGTCCCGAGAGGGACGAGGCAACATCCCTCACCGCCTCGAGAGGGAAACCCGGAATTGGGAGAAGAGCCCTATTAAAGCCCCGCCCCGATCGAGTAGGTGTCGCTCACCCGGACCGGGAGACGGCCGGCCGGCTTCAACTCGCCCTTGAGCGCTTTGACGAACGAGTCGAAGTAGACCGCCTGGTTGCCGAACCAACCCCGCTCGCCGTAGCCGACCAGGAACGCCGCGACCTCCGGGATCCTGCGGATGAGCTGGGGATTGCCGTAAGACATGGCCACGACGGCCTTCGGTTTCGCCGCGATGACTTTTTTCAGGAAGTCCAGGTCCGCCTCGCGGAACGGCGCGGCGTCGCCTATCCGGTTCCGGGCGACAAAGAGCGACACAACAACGAGGTCGGATTCCCCGACCGCCTTCCCGACCGTCTCATAATAGGCCGCGTCCATGTCCGGCCGCAGCGTGAAGCTCCGTGTCCTGGGGAACGCGGCGGCGAGCTTGGCCGCGAGGATCGCCGGTCCGGGATCTTCGAGCGCCTTCTGCACGCTGATGTTGACGATCCGGGGCGCCGCGCCCGCCGCGATCGGAACGACCCCGTCGTTCTTGAGCATCGTCAGTGACCTGTCGGCGACCTCCTGGACGAGGGCCTGATGGGCGGCCGTGCCGACGGACTCGCCGACTTTTTCCTCATCGACGAACCGGTACCTGTGCAGGCCGAGCCGGGCCTTGAGGGTCAGGACCTTGCGCGCGGCCTCGTCGACGCGGCTCTCGGGAATACGCCCCGAGCGCACCGCCGCCGCCAGCGCGGCGATCGTCGCCGCCGGGTCCTTGGGCTTGAGGATGACGTCGTGCCCGGCCTCGAAGGCCCGGACCGCGACCTCCTCGGCCCCGAAGCGCGCGACAACGTGGTCGTACCAGAGGTCGTCCGAGGTGACGACACCCCGGAATCCTAACCGGCCCTTGAGCCAATCCGTGACCAGCTTCTTCTCGACGCTCGCCGGCAGATCCGAGCCCTCCGCGACCGACGGCACGGCGATGTGCTCGGTCATGACGAAATCGACGCCCGCGTCGATGCCGTGCTTGAAGGCCCGGAACTCCTGCGCCTCGACCTCGGCGGCGGGCTTGTCGATCCAGGCCCAGCCGGGGTTCCGCGGCATGTTCGAGACGTCGCCCCGGCCGGGGAAATGCTTGGCCGAGGTCAGCATGCCGTTCTCGTGATAGCCGCGCACATAGGCCCGGACCATGCGCCCGAGCAGGTCCAGGTCGCCTCCGAACGAGCGGACGCTCTCGGCCGGGTTGTCGGGGTCCCAGGCGATATCGCAGACGGGCGTGTAGGTCAGGTGGATGCCCATGGCCCGGCCCTCGACCGCGGCGGCCGCGGCCGCCCCGGACAACAGGTCCACCGAGCCGGCCGCCGCGAAGGCCATAATGGCCGGATATTCGCTCGCGCCGACGACCAGCTGGCCCGGGCC
>JBFYNT010000312.1:0-10062 GCA_041304225.1 Candidatus Aminicenantota bacterium | reverse complement strand
CTCCTTCCGGGGCTTTTTTTTGCTCCAGGGACATTCCGGCCCCCGGCCTTTTCTGGTAAGATAGCTTCCGGCGATGTCCAAGACAAGGATCGTTCTCCTCGGCGCCACCGCGGTCGTAGCGGCGGGCCTCGCGGCGTTCCTCCTCTTCCGTCCGCACGCTGCCGACTTCGCCAGGCTCCGGGGCGGCCGGGACTTTAACGTCATCCTGATCACCGTGGACACGCTGCGGGCCGACAAGATCGGCTGCTACGGCGAGCCCCTCGTCCGCACGCCGGCCATGGACGCCCTGGCGGCCGGCGGCATCCGCTTCGAGGACTGCATCAGCCAGACCCCCCTGACCCTGCCCTCGCACACGACCATCATGACCGGGACGCTGCCGCCCTTCCACGGGGTCCGGGACAACGGGGGCTTCATCGTCCCGGCCGAGCTCGCGACCCTCGCCGAGTCCTTCAAGGCCAAGGGCTACGACACGGCGGCCTTCGTCGCGGCCTACGTCCTCGATTCCAAGTGGGGCCTCGACCAGGGCTTCGACACCTACTTCGACAAGTTCGACCTCAGCCGCTTCGAGCGCATCTCCCTCGGCGAGGTCCAGCGGCCGGGGAACGAGGTCATGGATGAGGCCCTGGGCTGGCTCGACGCGCACAAGGACGGCCCGTTCTTCGCCTGGATCCACCTCTACGATCCCCACAGCCCCTACACCCCGCCGGAGCCCTTCCGCGGCGAGTACGCCTCGAACCCTTACCTCGGGGAGATCGCCTTCACGGACAGCCAGATCGCCCGGCTCACCGACTACCTCGACCGCGGCGGGCTCCGCGACGACCTCTTCCTCGTCCTGGCGGCCGACCACGGCGAGAGCCTGGGCGAGCACCGGGAGAGCACCCACGGCTTTTTCGTCTACCAGGAAGCCGTCCACGTGCCGCTGATCGTCTCCACGCCTTTCCGGGGACTGCGGGGGGTGACGTCCCGGGAGACGGTGGGCCTCGTCGACGTCATGCCCACGATCTGCGAGATGGCCGGCCTGCCGGTGCCCGCCGAGGTCCAGGGCCGGAGCCTGGTGCCGTCGTTCTTCTCGCCCGGGGCCGGTCCCGCGCGCCTGGCTTACTCGGAGACCTTCTACCCCCGTTACCATTACGGCTGGTCCGATCTGCGGAGCGTCCAGGACGGGCGTTACAAGCTCATCGTCGCTCCCGTGCCCGAGCTCTACGACCTCGAGCGGGACCCCGACGAGGAGAAGAACCTCGTCTACCTCGAGAAGAAGGTCTTCGAGGATCTCTCGGCCCGGGCCCGAACGCTCATGGACGAGGCGGGGCGGGGGGCCCACGAGGTCGACCTGGGCCAGGTCGACGAGGAGACCCGCGAGAAGCTGGCCGCCCTCGGCTACATCGGCTCGTTCACCGACCCCTCCCGGCTCCAGGGGCAGAAGCTGTCCGATCCCAAGGACAAGATCGGCGTCTTCAACGAGCTCTCCAAATCGCGGGAATCGGGCATGAACGGGAACATCGACGAGGCCGTCCGGACGATCGAGGCCATCATCGCCAACGACCCGAACATCTCCGACGCCTACTTCTCCCTCGGCAACGTCCTCTACAAGGCCCGCCGCTTCGAGGAGGCCATCGCCGCCTTCAACAAGTCGCTCGCGCTCAAGCCCGACGACTCCTTCACGGTCATCAACGTCGCCAACTGCTACCAGGCCATGGGCCGCTTCGACGACGGCGAGACGTACATCCTCGACTACCTGGCCCGGGGCTTCAAGGATTCCCAGCTCCTCTTCCTGCTGGGCAACCTCAAGGTCCACCACGGCCAGCCCGATAAGGCCATCCCCTACTTCGAGAAGACCCTGGAGGAGAATCCGCGTTCCGCGTCGGCCCACAACGCCCTGGCGGCGGTCTACATCAACCGCGACGGCGGGAGCGGGGACCTGGCCCTGGCGGAAGAGCACCTCGACGCGGCCATGGCCATCAACCGCACGCTCATGAGCGTCCGTTACAACCTGGCCCAGCTGCGCGAGAAACAGGGCCGGCTCGCCGAGGCCGCCGAGCTCTACCGGCAGGAGATCCAGGACACCCCCAAGAGCTACAAGGCGCTCTACAACCTGTCCCGGGTCTACCGGCTGATGGGGCGCGAGGACGAGGAATACGACGCCTTGAGGAAGACGATCGAGGTCGAGCCGGATTTCCCCATCGCCTATTTCTACCTGGCCCGCATCCACCTGCGCCGCGGGACCGGCTACGAGGAGGCCATCGGGCTCGCCCTCAAGGGGATCGAGCTCAAGCCGGCCCCGGCCGACCTGCCGCTCGGCTACTTCCTGCTGGCCGACCTCTACAACCGGACCGGGGACCTGGCCCGGTCGGAGGAGAACGCGAGGAAGGGCCAGGCCGCGGCGGAGGCCGCGAAGGCCCGGGCCAAGGGCTGACCTAGATCTCGAACGGCCGTTCGAGCGAGGCCTTGCTCCCGTCCGTGGTGTTGGTCACGACGGCCTTCAGCGTGTAGGACCCCGGCTTGAGCGGCGCGACGGCCTCGGCCGTGAAGCTCTCCGTGAGCACGGTCTTGAGGCGGTCGAGCGGCACCTCGAGGGGATAGCTCCGGGTGAAGGTCCAGGCCTCGGCCCCGGCGGCGTCGAGGACCTTCAGGTCCACCTCGAGCCCGCCCTCGAAATGGTCGCCCTTGGACTTCATCCAGATGGCCTTGTAGGGGAGGACCAGGACAAAGCGGGTCGCGTCCCCGTCGGCCTTCTCGATCCGGACCTCGAGACCGGTCAGGGCGGCGGGCCGGATGGACTGGGCGTAGCCCTTCGGCAGGTTCTCCCTCGGCTGGTTCCACTGGTGCTGGGCCTGGTTGAGGACGGTCAGCTGCGTCGCGCTCGTGGGGTCGAGCCGGTAATCGTCGACCCAGCGCTCGTCGAGGAACAAGATGGGGAAGAATCCGTACCACCAGATCTCCGTCGGCACGCCGTAGAACGTCACGCCCCGCGGATAGGTCTCCCGGTTGTCGGGCGGACCGAGCGTGATCCAGACCCGGCCCCGGTCCTGGAGCCAGCCGGGGGAGCCGCCGCCGGAGAACAGGCGGTTGGACTGCTCGATGCGCTTGAAGTACTCCAGCTTGAACTCGTTCTCCTCGGTCCGGGGGCTCGGGTCCCGCCGCCGCCAGAAGTCGGCGATGAAATCCTCCCGGGCCGCCTCGGGCAGGGCCAGGAAGGTCTTCCGCTCGTCGGCCGTGACGATGTAGCGGACCTTCGAGACGAAGTCCCGGCTCTTGGGATCGAGCTGCTTCTCGACGCGGGACGAGGCGCAGCCCGCTCCGAGGGCGAGGAGGACGGGCAGGACCAGGCCCCATCGCAGGAGAGGCTTCATTTCTTCTCCTTCATCCGGTCCTGGAGATCGGCCAGCTTCTTCTTGATCTCCTCCTGGGCCGGATTGAGCTCGAGGGATTTCTTCCAGGCCGTCTGAGCCCCGGCCAGGTCGCCGGTCTTGACGTAGCACTCCCCGATCGCGTTCAGGACGAAGAGGTTCGTGCCGAACGAGGACAGGTAGTCTTTGTAGTAGGCGATGGCCTCGCCGTAGCGGCCCAGGGCCTGGGAGCTCTCGCCGAGGTATTGGGCGAACTCGAACTTCTTCCTTTCCTGATAGAAAGGCAGGGCCACGCTTCGGACCCCGTCGTAGTCCTTGGCCGCGTGGAGGACGCGGCAATAGTCGAGCGCGTAAGGGACGGACTCGGGCGAGCGCCGGAAGGCGCCCTCGAGGAGCGGCCGGGCTTTGGCCAGATCGCCGGCCTGGAGATGCTGCAGGCCCAGGATGTTGGAGTAGGCCGGGTCCCCGGCGCCGGGCAGGGGCTGATAGAGGATCCAGGCCCGCGGCAGGGAGGCGGCGAGGCTGATGTAGAAATCCGTCTTCGACGACAGGACGACCGTCTTGGCCGCGTCGAGGACCGAGATCTCGGCCGCGTAATAATCCGGCGGGAAGGCGGCCAGCGGGAAATCCTCGGTGACGCGGAAGGGCTCGGCCGCGCCCTGGAGCGGTTTGACCGCGGAGGCGACGACTTGGCCGTTGCGGACGAGCGCGACCTGGAGGCTGCCCCCCTCCCGCAGGGCGGCCGTGATCCCGCCGAGCTCGCAGTAGAGCGTTAGGGTGTCCTGGACGACGAAATCGTTCCGCGGCGAGGGGACGACCTGGGCCTCGCCGAAGGTGAACGGCTTGATCTGCCCCGCGAACGCGGGGTTGCGGACGACGCGGTTGCCCAGGACGGGGGCGCTCAAGGTCAGGGCCCGGGCCGGCGGGATCGTCAGCGAGGCCTCGACGGAGGTGAACTCCTTGGAGACCGTGTTCTTCCAGAGCAGGCTGAACTTGTAGTCGCCCTCGATGAGCGGGAAGGCGTCCTGGAAGGAGACCTTGCGGTCCTTGATCTTCAGGAACTGGTCGCCCTGGAGCTCGACCGGGATGGCGCGGTCGAACTGGTAGACCGTCCGGCCCCCGGCGTCGGAGACGATGCCGTTGACCTCGAAGGTCGTCCGGAAGAGGTTCCCGACGCGCTCGAGGCTGAGCCGGCTCGGTTCGAGGAGGTAGTGGACGAAGGCCCGCCCGGCCGGGTCGCGGGTGACCTGGACGAGGGCGTCGCTGTCGAGGTAATTGGCCGTGTACTCGACCTCGATGATGTCCTTGTAGCGGAGCAGCTTGTCGGCGTAGGCGCTGCGGACCGCGTCGTAGGCGGACTGGGGGATCCTCTGGCCGATCAGGATGTCGGAGGAGACCGACGGCGTCGAGCCCATGACGTATTCGTTCGGGATGAGGGTCAGCGAGACCTGGGCGATCAGGGGCTCGATCTCCATGAGCTGGCGGTAGGCGTTGATGTAGCTGGTCTGGTCCCCGCTGTAGAACGGCAGGAGCTTCTGCGGCCCGTCCTTCATGGGCGAGTAGAGGATGTAGTCGCCGGAATCGTTCGGCTTGTAGAAGACGACGTTGAAGGAGCTCGGCAAGCTGGCCGTGGTCAGCCCGGAGTAGAACCAGACGAGCATCGGGTAGACGTTGCTCAGGTTCTCGTACTTCTCGATCTGCTTCGGCTCGCCCAGGGTGATATAGATGCGGCCCCGGTCGGAGCGCCAGCCGCCGGCGTCGAGGCCGCGGCCGAAATTGTCGTTGGCGTACTTGATGCGCCGGTAGTGCTCGTCCTTGGCCTCGTTCTGCGGCGTCGACGGCTCCGTGTCCCGGGCCTTCCAAAAAGCCTCGATGAACATCTCCCGCTCGCGGTCGTTGGAGAGCTGCAGGAAAACGGCCTTCTCCTTGGGGGAAATGATGTAGACGACCTCTTCCTGGAGCCAGTCGCGGTAGCGCGGCGTCAGGTCCTTGACCGCGACCTTCTGAGCCGCGGCCGGGAGCGCGAAGAGCAGGACGCCGGCCAGGACGGCGGGGATTCTCGATCTCATAGTGGGATCCTTTCGTGTCCGACCCGGACAATTCAGTCTACCCTCTCCGTGCTTCTTTTTCAAGGCGGCCCGGGACGGGCGAAAGCGCTTGCATTCGCCCGCCGCTTTTTCTAAACTGGACCCTCCATCATGAAGTTCGTCGCCGACCTTCACATACATTCGAAGTACTCGCGGGCCACGTCGCGGGACATGTCCTTCGAGTCCCTCTCGCCCTGGGCCAAGGTCAAGGGCGTCTCCCTGCTGGCGACCGGCGACTTCACCCATCCCGAATGGCTCTTCCTGATGAAGGAAAAGCTCGAGCCGATGGGCAACGGCTTCCTCCGGTTCAAGAACGGGACGACCGTGCTCGACGCCCCGCCGTTCCGGGGCCTGCCGGTCCTCGGCCGGCCCCTGGCCTTCGTCCTGGCCTCGGAGCTGAGCTTCATCTACTCGAAGGGCGGCAAGGTCCGCAAGGTCCACGTCATGGTCCTGGCCCCGGACTTCGAGTCCGTCGAGAGGCTCAACAGCCGGCTCCAGGCGGTGGGCAACCTGGCCTCCGACGGGCGGCCCATCCTCGGCCTCGACGTCCGGCTGTTCTGCCGCATGGTCGCCGACGCCGCCCCCCGCGCGGTCGTCATCCCCTCGCACATCTGGACGCCCTGGTTCTCGCTCTTCGGGGCCAACTCCGGCTTCGACCGCATCGAGGAGTGCTTCGAGGAGATGACGCCGTCCATCTTCGCCCTGGAGACCGGACTGTCCTCCGACCCGGCCATGAACCGCCGGCTCTCGGCCCTCGACCGCTTCGCCCTGGTCTCGAACTCCGACGCCCACTCGCCCTCGAAGCTCGGCCGAGAGGCCAACGTCTTCGACACCGAGTTCAGCTACCGCGGGCTCATCGACGCCCTGCGGGCCAACGACCCGGCCCGGTTCCTCTACACGGTCGAGTTCTTCCCCGAAGAGGGCAAGTACCACTTCGACGGGCACCGCAAGTGCGGCGTCGTCAGCGCCCCGCGCGAGAGCCTGAGGACCAACGACCTCTGCCCCCGGTGCGGCAAGAAGCTGACGATCGGCGTCCTCCACCGCGTCGAGGAGCTGGCCGACCGCGAACCGGGCCAGGGCCCGCCCGGGCGCGTGCCCTTCAAGAACCTCATCCCGCTCAACGAGCTCATCGCCGAGGCCGTCGGCAAGACCCCCGAGTGCCAGGGCGTCTGGGACCTCTACTTCCACTTCATCCGGGAGTTCGGCGACGAGCATACCATCCTGACCGAGGTCCCGGTGGCCGAGCTGGCCCGGGTCGCGCCGGAGAGGGTGGCCGAGGCCGTCGACCGCATGAGGCGGGGCCAGGTCCACATCCGGCCCGGCCACGACGGCGAATACGGCGCCATCCGCATCTTCGGCGGCGAGCCCGCCGAGGACTCCTGCACCCCCCAGCTGTCCCTCTTCTAACCTCTTCATTTTCCAGGACTTGTCAATGCGACCCTAAGGAGCGGTGAGGAGGGCGATCGAACCCGACATTGGGAAAGTTTAGCCGGTCCGGAACCGGGCGAGGGTAGTTTACCCGGAAACCGCCAAAACGTGTTTGAGCGAGGCTTAGCGCAAGCCGAGCGAGTTGTTTTGGCGCCGAGTCCGGGGAACGGAACGGCGTGAAAAACTTTCCCGGGAGGGAGAGATCGTCCTCCGAACCGCTCCGGGGCCGTATTTGACAAGCCCTATGCCGGCCACTATATTGGTGTCGGTACGAACCGGCCATGCAAATCGAGATGAAGGTCAAGGGGCTCGTCGTGGACCCGATCTCCAAGATGCCCATCGTCGTCCTGGAGAACCCCCGCAACGAGCAGATCCTGCCCATCTGGATCGGGGTGTTCGAGGCCAACGCCATCGCCCTGACCATCGAAAACGTCCCGACACCCCGCCCGATGACCCACGACCTCCTCAAGAGCTTCCTGGAGAAGCTCGGCATCGCCATCGAGAAGATCGTCGTCAACGACGTCCGCAACAACACCTTCTTCGCCCTCATCCACTGCCGCCTGGCGGAGCAGGAGATCGTCATCGACTCGCGGCCCTCGGACGCCATCGCCCTGGCCCTGCGCATGTCCTCCCCGATCTTCGTCGAGGACGAGGTGGTCAAGAAGGCCAACGGTCTGAAGTTCGACCAAAAAGTCGAATCCTCCGAGAAGCTGCGGGGTTGGCTGGACGGCCTCCGGCCCGAGGATTTCGGCAAGTACAAAATGTAGGCGGTTAGGTCCGCATCCTCAGGATCCCGACGATCCCCCCCAACCCGAAGAGCAGGTTCGCGCCCCAGGCCCCTAGGAACGGCGTCAGGACGCCCGCGACGCCCAGGCCGCGGCAGAGCGCGAACACGCCCCAGTAGGCCATGGCCAGGGCCACGCCCAGGCCCAGGCCGGCTAACGTCCCCTTCCGCCCCATCCGGAAACCGAAGGGCACGGCCAGCAGGGCCATGACCAGGCTCGCGAACGGCAGGGCGGTCCTGAGGGCCAGGGCGGTCCGCAGGCGGGAGGCCGGGAAGCCCAGGCCCCGGACCTCGGCGGCGGCGCGCCGGAGCTCGCCGAAGGTCATCTGCTGGGGCTCCTTCCAGGGTTCGAGGAATGCGCTCTTCTCTCCGGCGGCGTCGATCCGGCTTTCGACCGTCCGGGAGAAGCGCGGACCGTCCCCGGGATCGAACGCCCGCGTCCAGCCCCCGGAAGCCTGAAGCGCGTCGCCTTCGAAGGACGCCCTCTCGGCGAAAGACCGCCGGAGGAGCGTCCAGCGGACGGCGTCGAGATCGTAGACCGAAAGGCGGCTGAAGGTCGCCGAGCCGGGCTCGAAATAGTCGAAATGGAAGACGCGGTCGCCGCTCCGGCCGAGCACCCAGTGCCGGTTGAGATAGCTGTAGCGGCGGGGGGCCAAGTCGAGGATCGCGCTCCGGGCCGCTTCGGACCGCGCGTGGGCGGCCGGCACGACCCGTTCCTGGACGAGGAAGGCCAGGCCGCCGGCGGCCGCCGCGAGGACGAGAACCGGCAGGGCGGTCCGGTAGGCGCTGACGCCGCAGGACCTCATGGCCGCGGCCTCGTTCGTCCGGGTCAGAACGCCGAGCGCGAGGAGGGCCGCGGCGAGGACGGCGGCGGGCAGGAGGAAGGCCAGGAGCTCGGGCAGCCTGGCCGCCGCGTAACGGAGGACGAGGCCCGGGGGCTTGCTCCGCTCCAGGGCGTCGCCCAAGCGCTCGAAGAAGGTGATCAGGAAGGCCGCCGCGGCGAGCGCCGCGAGGACCAGACCGAGCAGGGCCAGGAACTTCCTCGAAACGTACCGGTCGAGCAGGCCGGGGAAGCGGTAGCGGGATGAACGGGGAAGCGGCGAGGGCCGTGACGGGCCCGGCGCGGCGGGAGGCGGGGCCGTCGACGACGCGGCGGGGCCGGGCTTCGGCCGGGCTCTGAAGAGGCGAGGGACGACATATCCGCGGCTCGCTCCGGCGAGGAGCAGGGCGCCGGCGGCGGCCAGGAGGATGTCCGGCCCCCACATGGCGAGAAAGGCCGGAACGCGGCCGTCCATGGCCGCGCTCTCTCCCGCGGTCAGCAGCGCGTAATAGAAGAGGATGACGCCCAAGCCGAGCGAGAAGCCCCCGGTCCGGCCGGCCCGCCCGGTCATCACGCCGAGCGGCAGAGCGAGGAGGGCGAAGACGAGGCAGGCCGCCGCCAGGGCGAACTTCTTGTGGATCTCGATCCGGTGGGCCCGGACCTGCCGCGGCTGCCGGACGGGGAGCGGCTCGGCCTCGAGACGCCGGAGGTCGCGGACGAGCTCGCCGATATCCTTCTCCCTGACCCGCTTCTCGCTCGAGACCGGGGCGAAAAGCCCGGCGACATCGATCTCCTCCTCCAAGCGCTCGAACGAGGTCACCGTGTCCGCGTCCGGAGCGGCCGCCGGCCACGAATGGACGGCCCCGTTCTCGAGCTCCAGGACGGCCCGCCGCGCGCCGGGATAGAGTCGGACGGTCCCGGAGCGGGCCATGACCAAGCGGGAACGCTCCCGGTCCCCGCCCAGGAAGGCGAAGACGTCCCGCCAGCGGCCGTCGGCCTCGACGCCGCGGACGAGGAGGACCGTGTCGGGCAGTGTCTCGTTGAACTCGAACGGCTCGACGTCGAGCCGGACGCGGGCGACGAACGAGCCGGCCATGGCCCGGACCCAGGCGCCGTTGGCCCGGGGCGCGAGGGTGAGGGCGAGGGGCAAGGTCAAGAGGAAGCCGGCCAGGCCGAAGAGGGCGATGGGCCGGGCCAGCCTGCCCTGGCCGACGCCGAGAGACCGCAGGGCGACGATCTCGGAGTCGGCCGAGAGCCGGGCCAGCCCGCCCAGGACGCCCATGAGGACGGCCATCGGCAGGGCGAAGACCAGGACCGAGGGGACGAGGAGGCCGAGGATGCGCAGGGCCTCGAAGAGCGGCACGCCCTTGGCGATGAAGAGCTCGGCCAGGAGCAGGACCTCGTTCATCAGCAGGACGAAGGAGACGAGGAGGAGACCGACGCAGAAGGGCGGGACGACCTCGCGCAGGACGTACCGGTCGATGAGGCGGGGCATGTTCTGCGCCTGATGATATCGGAAAAGGCGCGATAAGAAAAGAAGGGGTCAAACCTACCTTTTATCACTTTCTGATAAAAGGGAGGTTTGACCCCTTCTGT
>JBFYNT010000311.1:0-8146 GCA_041304225.1 Candidatus Aminicenantota bacterium | reverse complement strand
ATGAACGGTGAAGCGACCAAGCTGCTGAAGAAGATCGAAGACAAGAAAGCCGTCGTCGGGGTCATCGGCCTCGGCTATGTCGGCCTGCCCCTGGTCAAGACGTTCCTCCAGAAGGGTTTCCGGGTCAAGGGCTTCGATGTCGACCCTAAGAAGGTCGACCTGCTCAACCGCGGCAAGAGCTATGTCCGCCACATCTCGGCGTCCGAGCTCAAGGACTTCCTGGCCCGCAAGAGGTTCGAGGCCTCGGCGGATTTCAAGGGCCTGCGCGTCGCCGACGCCGTCCTCATCTGCGTCCCGACCCCGCTCGACGGGCACGGCAGCCCCGATCTGTCCTACGTCATCAACTCGACCATCACCGTAGCCGAGAACCTGCGTAGGGGCCAGCTCGTCATCCTCGAGAGCACGACCTATCCGGGCACGACCGACGAGGAGATGCTGCCCATCCTCGAGGCTGGCGGCCTCAAGGGCGGCAAGGACTTCTTCCTGGCCTACTCGCCCGAGCGCGAGGACCCCGGCAATCAGAGCTTCTCGACGGCCACGACGCCCAAGGTCGTGGGCGGCCTGACGCCCGACTGCCTCAAGGTGGCCAAGGCCCTCTACGACCAGATCATCGTCCGGACCGTGCCGGTGTCTTCGACCAAGGCGGCCGAATCGACCAAGCTGCTGGAGAACATCTTCCGCTCGGTCAACATCGCCCTGGTCAACGAGCTCAAGATGATCTTCGAGCGCATGGGCATCGACGTCTGGGAGGTCATCCGGGCCGCCTCGTCAAAGCCCTTCGGCTTCATGCCCTTCTATCCGGGGCCGGGGCTCGGCGGGCACTGCATCCCCATCGACCCGTTCTATCTGACCTGGAAGGCCAAGGAAGTCGACTACCAGACCAAGTTCATCGAGCTGGCCGGCGAGATCAACACCTTCATGCCCTACTACGTCCGGCAGAAGACGGTCGAGGCCCTCAACGAGCGGGGCAAGTCGATCAAGAATGCCAAGGTCCTGGTCCTCGGGCTGGCCTACAAGAAGGACATCGACGACTCCCGCGAGTCGCCGTCCCTCAAGATCATCAGCCTGTTCCAGGCGAAGGGGGCCAAGGTCTCCTACAACGATCCCTACATCCCCCATCTCGTCGGCTACCGCGAGTACCCCGGCCTCGAGCTCAGGTCCGTCCCCGTCACGAAGGCCCTGCTCCGGAAGTGCGACGCCGTGGTCATCTCGACCGACCACACGGCCTACGACTACGACCTGATCGTCAGGAACGCGCCGCTCGTCGTCGACACCCGGAACGCGGTCAAGCGCCGCGGGAAGAACGTGGTCAAGGCCTAATTCGGTCGCATCTCGTTTTTACGGACGCTCCTCATGGAGCGATGGGTCCTGTCCCGGGGCGTCCCTGTCCGGCGTCGCTCCACCCATCCCCCCGTGGGACCCCTTACGCTTCCGGCGGACAGGGACTATCCCCGTGCCACCCATCGGGTCCAATCGTCGCGTCCAGCTAACGAGATGCTTTTTTCAGCGCATTTGATCTAAGGAAGGACTGCCCCTTGTGGGGCAGTCCTCATTTAGCAGATGCGGGGGAGGAGCTCGGAGGTCAGGGGCTCGAGGAGGCGGAGGCCGCCGGCGGCGGTGCGCAAGATGAGCTCGCCCGGCCGGCCGACGCGGCCCTGGACCTCGCCGATGATGGCGGCCCGGCGGCCGAGCGGGTGGCGCCGCATCCGGCGCACGAAGTCGTCGGCCTTCTTCGCCGGCGCGACGACGACCGCCTTCCCCTCGCAGGCCATGAACAGCGGATCGATGCCCAGGAGCTCGGCGGCGGCTTGGACCGGCCGCGACAGCGGGATCTTGTCTTCTTCGAGCAGAACGGGATAGGGGAGACGCTCGGCCAGCTCGTAGAGGACGGTGGCCAGTCCCCCCCGGGTGACGTCGCGCATCCACTTGGCCCCCGCTTTCCAGAAGGGCAGCAGGAAGAGGAGCGGCGCGCAATCGCTCCGGGCCGACGAACGGAGCCCGAAATCGCCCCGGGCGAGCATGACAGCCAGGCTGTGGTCGCCGAGCGTCCCGGTCAGGATGATCTTGTCGCCGCGGCGGATGGCGCCGGGCTTCGGCCGGGCGATCGAACGGCCCACTCCGGCCGTATTGATGTACACCTTGTCCCCCTGCCCGCGCCGGACGACCTTGGTGTCGCCGGTGACAACGCGGACGCGGGCGGCCCTGGACGCCCCGCGGATGGAGCCGATGACCCGCTCCAGGACCGCTGTCTCCAGGCCCTCCTCGATGATCAAAGCGAGGGAGAGGAAGCGCGGTTCGGCGCCCGAGACGACGAGATCGTTGACCGTGCCGTTGACGGCCAGCCGGCCGATGTCGCCGCCGGGGAAGAACAGGGGATCGACGACGTAACTGTCGGTCGTGAAAGCCACGCCGCCAGGCAGGTGGACCGCGTCGGCGAGCTCGCCGAGCAGGGGATCGCGGAAGGCCGGAACGATCGTCCCGGCGATGAACTCCCGCATCAGGCGCCCCCCGCCCCCGAGATCCAGGCTGATCCTCTTGTCGCTCACGACACCGGACCCCCGGGCGGGCCGTACTTGAAATGGATGAGGCACGCGCCTTCGTACGACACCATGCAGGGCCCGAGCGGGGCGTCGGGCCGGCATTTTGTCCCGAACAGCCGGCAGCCCTCGGGGCGGATGACGCCGCGGAGGACGTCGCCGCACCGGCACCCGGGCAGGTCCCGGCCCTCGTCGGCCGGCCCGAGCCCGAACCTCGTCCCGGCGTCGAGCGCCGCGAAGGCCTTCCGGAAGCGCAGGCCGCTCGCCGGGATCCGGCCGAGGCCGCGCCAGACGG
This sequence comes from Candidatus Aminicenantota bacterium, assembly GCA_041304225.1. Taxonomy (GTDB): domain Bacteria; phylum Acidobacteriota; class Aminicenantia; order Aminicenantales; family Saccharicenantaceae; genus RBG-16-66-30. The sequence goes on along the minus strand of JBFYNT010000311.1, from coordinate 5,314 downwards.
CGTCGAACGGCTCGAAGACCTCCGCCATGAGCGCCCGGGCCACGGGATTGCCGTCCCGTCCGATGGCCCGCGCGTACTCGAGCGCGACGCGGGGCCGGCCCTCGACCGCCTGCTCGAGGACGGAGCGGACGGCGAGCAGGATGTCGCCCGGCTCGAATCCGGCGATGGCCCCGGGGATGCCGTGCTCCCGGGCCACGAACTCGTAGGGTCCGGCGCCGATGACGGCGCTGACGTGGCCCGGATAGATGAAGCCGTCGACCGCCGCCTCGCCCGAGGCCAGGACGGCCCGCAGGGCCGGCGGCACGAGCCACAGGGCTGGGAGGATGCTGAAGTTGCGCAAACCCTCGGCGGCGGCGCGCTTGGCCGTGTAGGCGATCGCGGGGATGGTCGTCTCGAAGCCGGCCCCGAAGAAGACGACCTCCCGGCCGGTCCCGCGGCGGGCCTCGTCCAGGGCCTCCTCGGGAGAATAGACGACGCGCAGGCGCGAGCCCCGGGCCGGCACGGCCGTCTGCAGGGACCCCTTCCGGGTGGGCACGCGGGTCATGTCGCCGAAGGTGGCCAGGGTCAGGTCCTCGGTCTCCGTGACGGCGGCGATGGCGGCCTCGTGGATGCCGTTGGGCGTGATGCAGACCGGACAGCCCGGCCCCGAGACCATCTCGACCCCGGCCTCGGCCAGCAGGGGCGTCAGGCCGTTCTTGAAGAGGGCCATCGTGTGGGTGCCGCAGACCTCCATCAGGCGCGGCTTCCGGCCCAAGACCCGGGTCTTCTCCCCGATGTCCTCGAGGAGCCGGCGCAGGGCGGCGGGGTTCCTCAGCTCCTTCATCGGCGTTCGGCGGCGGCCATGTCCTTAAAGAGGCGGAGCGTCTCCCGGGCCTCCGTTTCGTCCATGACCGAGATGGCGAAGCCGGCGTGGATGATGACCCAGTCGCCGGGCTTGGCCTGGGGGACGAGGCAGAAATTGGCCGCGACCTCGCTCCCGAGATACGAGGCCGTGCCGTGGCCCGACTCTTCGAGGCGGGTGATCTTGGCGGGAACGGCCAGGCACATGGTGATCTCTCTTCGGGACACCCACTTTAGCAGATTCGAACGGCCTGGTCCACCTTGTGCTATAATGGGGGGCCGATGGAGAAGCATCTCGAGGAATTTTTCCCGCCCGGGACGGAGGAACATCGGCTTCTCTCCCAGATCGACCGCGCCCGCCTGCCCCGCCATATCGCCGTGATCATGGACGGCAACGGCCGCTGGGCCGCCGGCCGCGGCCTGCCCCGGGTCGAGGGGCATAAGGCCGGGGCGGCCTCCGTCCATGAGATCGTCGAGGCCGCCGCCCGCCTGGGCCTCGACGTCCTGACCCTGTTCGCCTTCTCGAGCGAGAACTGGAAGAGGCCCCGGGCCGAGGTGGCGCGTCTCTGGCGGCTGCTCCGGGAGAACCTGATCAGGGACGACGGACTGCTCGTCAAGAACGACCTCCGGCTCCGGATCATCGGCCGCCGCCAGGGCATCCCGGCCCCCGTTCTCAAGGAGATCGAGCGGGTCGAGGCCCTGACCCGGGCGAACGCGCACATGACCGTCGTCGTCGCCCTGAACTACGGCGGCCGGGACGAGATCGTGGACGCGGCCCGCCGCATCATGACGGAGGGCCGGATCGCCCCGGCCCGCCTCGACGAGAAGGCCTTCGCCGGGCACCTGGCGACCTCGGGCCTGCCCGATCCGGACCTGCTCGTCCGGACGAGCGGCGAGCTCCGGGTCTCGAACTTCCTGCTCTGGCAGATCGCCTACGCCGAGATCTACGTGACGCCGGTGCTGTGGCCGGAATTCCGGAGGCGGCACCTTCTCGAGGCCATCCTGGAGTACCAGAAGCGCGACCGCCGGTTCGGCGACGTCCGCCCGGCCGGCCCAACCCCCCGGGGGAGGAGATGATCTGACATGAACCTCGTCAAGCGCACCGTCACGGCCGCGGTCCTGCTCGGGATCCTCTTCGTCATCGTCCAGTACGCTCCGGACTGGGCCTTCTTCCTGTTCGGACAGGCCGTCATCATCGCGGCCCTGATCGAGTTCTACGGCCTGGCCGCGAAGAGCGGCCTCAAGCCCCGCACGGTCCTGGGGATCGGGCTCACCGTCCTCGTCGGACTGACGTTCTTCTTCCGCTCCCTCCCGCTCGAGGCGGCGCCCTTCGCCGGGCTCGTCATCGCCGGGATCTACTTCGTGTCGACCGTCAATTCGGCCGAGAAGCTGGCCGCCTTCCCCGCGGCCTTCGCCATGACCATGCTCGGCGTGATCTACATCGGGTTCCCCCTGAATTTCCTCTACCGGATCCGCCTGGAGATGGGGCCGTTCTATCTCTACTTCCTCTTCGCCGTCATCTTCCTCGGCGACACGGGCGCCTTCTTCATCGGCAAACCCTTCGGCCGCCACAAGATGACGCCGATCGCCAGCCCGAATAAGTCCTGGGAAGGGAGCGCCGGAGGCATCCTCTTCGCCCTGGGCGCGGCCGCCTTGACCCGGGCGCTCGTCCTGCCCGAGGTCCCCCTGGCCACGGCCCTCCTGACGGCGGCCGTCGTCCACGCGGTGGCCCAGGTCAGCGATCCGCTGGAGTCCCTGTTCAAGCGGGCCGTCGGCGTGAAGGACTCGTCCAACGCGCTGCCCGGGCACGGCGGCTTCTTCGACCGCATCGACAGCCTCATCCTGGCCGGCCCGCTCTTCTATTTCATCGTCCGCTACCTCTGGAAGTAGGCCTTGGGACAGACGCCGCGCGGCCTCGCCATCCTCGGCTCGACGGGTTCCATCGGCCGGAGCGCGCTCGACGTCGTCGACCGGCTCGACGGGCGCCTGCGCGTGGTCGCCCTGGCCGCCGGCTCCAACGCGGCGCTCCTGGCCGCCCAGATCGAGAAATACCGTCCCGCCCTGGTCTCCGTCGGCGCGAAACGGGACGCCGAAAAGCTCCGCGGTCTGGGACGGCGCTGGCGGATGCGCGTCGTCCACGGGCCTGAGGGGGCCGTCGAGGTCGCCCGGGCCGAGGCGGCCGACATCGTCCTTTCGGCGATCACGGGCATGGACGGCTTCAAGCCGACCCTCGCGGCGGTCCGGGCCGGCCGGCGCGTGGCCCTGGCCAACAAGGAATCCATGGTCGTGGGCGGGCCCGTCATCACGCGCGAGGCGGCCCGGTCCGGGGCCCGGATCATCCCCGTCGACAGCGAGCACAGCGGCGTCTTCCAGTGCCTGGGCCGGGAGCGGCGGCGCGTCCGCAAGGTCGTCCTGACCGCCTCGGGCGGCCCGTTCCTCGAAACCCCCCTGAAGGAGCTGGCCCGCAAGACGGTCGAGGAGGCGCTCCGCCATCCCCGCTGGGTCATGGGCCGCAAGGTCACGGTCGACTCGGCGACGCTCATGAACAAGGGGCTCGAGCTCATCGAGGCCCGCTGGCTCTTCGACCTCGGGCCGGAACGGCTCGGGGTCCTCATCCACCCCCAGAGCGCCGTCCACGCCCTGGTGGAGATGGAGGACGGGTCCGTCCTGGCCCAGCTCGGCGCGACCGACATGCGCCTGCCCATTCAGTACGCCCTGACCTGGCCGGCCCGCCGCGACACCGGGCTGCCCGCCCTCGACCTGGCGAGGCTCGGGCGCCTGGAGTTCCGCGAGGTCGACGAGCGGCGCTATCCGCTCTTCACGCTGGCCCGCCTGGCCCTGGCGGCCGGCGAGAGCCTGCCCGTGGCCCTCAATGCGGCCAACGAAGTGGCCGTGGCCGCCTTCCTCGAGAAGCGGATCTCGTTCTCCGGCCTTCACGGCGTCGTCGCCGGGGTCGTGGAGGGGCACCGGGTCCGCCCGGCCGGCACCGTCGAAGAGATCCTCGACATCGATCGAGAGGCGCGGCGCGAAGCCCGCCGGCTCGTCCCGCAAAGGCAGCAGACATGATCAACATCCTCGGCACCATCCTGTCGTTCGCGATCGTCTTCTTCATCGTCACCTTCGTCCACGAGTTCGGCCACTTCATCATGGCCAAGCGCTTCGGCGTTCGCGTCAAGGCCTTCTCCTTCGGCATCGGCCCGAGGATCTTCGGCGTCCGGGACGGGAAGCTTTCTTTCGGGAAGGCGCCGGCTGGCGGGACCGGCACCGACTACAAGCTCAGCCTGTTCCCGGTCATCTGCTATGTCCAGATGGAGGGGGAGGGCGTGTTCGAGAAGGACCGGCCCATCCCGCCCGACGACATGATGGCCAAGACGCGGGGGCGGAGATTCCTCATCATGGTCATGGGCTCCGTCATGAACCTGGTCCTGGCCGTGGTCCTGATGTCGGTGGTCAGCGGGATCGGGACGAGGGTCGTCAAGTACCTCGACGACGCTCCGGTCATCGGTTGGATCGACGCCGGGTCGCCGGCCGAGCGGGCCGGATTGAAGGCGGACGACCGGATCGTCCGTGTCGCGGGGCGGGAGGTCAAGACCTGGAAGGACGTCCAGGTGGCCATCGGCATCGCGCCCGATCGCCGGGTCGGCGTCGAAGTCCTCCGGGACGGATCGTCCCTGGAGGTCGACCTGCAGACCGGGTCCGACAAGAAGACCGATATCGGCTACGCCGGGTTCAATCCCAAGATCTTCACCCAGGTCCGGATGGTCCAGTCGCATATGCCCGCCGAGGCGGCGGGGCTCAAGACGGGGGACGTCATCCGGGCCATCGACGGGAGGCCCGTCTTCCTTTCCGGCTTCCTCGATGTCGTCCGCGGCAACCCGGAAAAGGAGCTCCGTTTCACGGTCGAGCGGGACGGCCGCCTGTTCGACCTCCCGGTGACCCCGCGGCTCGAAGGCCAGATCGGCCGGATCGGCATCCAGCAGGACGCGGAGTCCGTGACTAAGCAATTCGGCTTTTTCGCCGCGATCGGGAACAGCCTGAAAGAGAACTCCTACAACGCCCTGCTCATCGTCAGGATCATCAAAGGGCTGTTCACCGGGGAGACCCCGGCCAGCCAGCTCGGCGGACCGCTGGCGATCGCCGACGCGTCCTACGCCTTCTTCCGGGAGGGCTGGCTGTCCCTCATCACCTGGATCGCCTTCCTGAGCCTCCAGCTCGGCGTGATCAATCTGATCTTCCCCATCCCGATCGTCGACGGGCCCCAGATCGTGATCCTCGGCCTGGAAGCCGCCTTCCGCAGGGACGTGAGCCCGAAGTTCCGGATCGCCTACACCTATGTGGGTTGGGCCATGATGATGGCCCTGACGGCGTTCGTCGTCCTGAACGATATCGTCAAGAAGTTGCCGAACGGCTGGGGCAGCGTCCTGCCGTTCTAGGCTGAGGAGGAGCGGATGTTCCCGCGCCGCACAACCCGTCC
>JBFYNT010000310.1:0-2785 GCA_041304225.1 Candidatus Aminicenantota bacterium | reverse complement strand
ATCGCCGGACAGACTGTGGGCGGCGGATCCTACGCGGCATGGGAAGGGGAGACGGCTTGGAAGGATTTCGCCGCGACGGCCGACAAGGCCTATGAGGAATTCGAAGCCGGCGTCCTCGAGCCCATGAGGAGATGGGCTTCCGCGGACCTCGCCCTAGCCCGCGAGCGGACGAAGACCCTGTCCTATCCGTTCGGCGGGCCGGACCTGGCCACGGCACAAGCTCTGTTCCCGGACGCCGCGACCGTCGTTCTGCTCGGCCTCGAGCCGGTGGGGAACCTGCCCGAGTTCGACCGCCTGACTGCCGAAGGGCGGGCCGAGGTCTTCGCCGACCTGGGCGCGCTCGCCTTCGGCTTTCTCACGCGCGGCTACTTCATCACCATGGACATGATGGACATCTATTCGAAGCGCAAGATCGACGGCGCCCTGCCGGTCATCGGCTTCTTCCTGAAGAGGGGAGGGTATACCGTGGCCGATGTCCGTAGGCTGGCCCCGGCCGCCGACGGCAGCTGGACGGAAACACCCTACGCGCGCCTGGCCGAACGCCCGCACCGTCCCTACGGGATCAGGATCGATTGCTTCAAGCCCGGCGACAAGGCCCTAAAGTCCGTCTACTATTTCTCGTGCGATGTCGAGAACAGGGCCTTCAAGACCGGCTCGCCCCTCCACCGGTTCCTCGACGGGCTCGAGCGTCCGTCCGTCTTTATCAAGGCCGGCTCCTATCTCCTGCACTGGGACAATTTCTCGACGCTGCGCCGGCTCATCCTCGACCGCGGCCTCTACGTCCTCGAGGACGATACCGCCATCCCTTATCGCTTTTTCAAAAGGGAAGGGTGGGGCCTCACGCTCTTCGGCCGCTACGCCACCCCGGTCAAGGACTTCACCAACGTCGAACAGCCCGATTTGCGGGCGGCCTACGAGGACCCGGAGGGGGATGTGCGGCCTCTGCCGTTCCGCTTCGGCTATCGCTGGCGGACGCAGGTCGACAATCTGCTTTTGGCGGAGAGGCCCCGAAGACCCTATAAAGCACCAGTCGTCAGGTGAGGGGAGTTGGCTGGGAAGCATGGATTCGAACCTTTTCCAGTACGGGGCCTTTAGGAGGAGACGCATATGGATCGACGCGATTTCCTGAAGTCTCTCGGCCTCGGCGCGCCCGCCTTGACGTGGCCTTTTGTCACAGCCGTCCGGGGAGAGCCCGGGCCGCCGGAGAAATCGCCGCATATCGTCCTCATCATGGCCGACGACATGGGCCTCGGGGATCCCGGCTGCTACAATTCCGAATCCTTGATCCCGACGCCCCATATGGACAGGATCGCCGCCGAAGGCGCGAGGTTCACGGACGCGCATTCTCCCGCGGCGCTGTGCTCACCGACGCGCTACAGCCTTCTTACGGGGCGATATCCTTGGCGGACCCGCCTCAAGAAGGGCGTCCTGATGCCGTACTGGCCTCCCTTGATCGAGCCCTCGCGAATGACCATCGCCTCGCTCCTCCGGAGCCGCGGCTACGGCACGGCCTACATCGGCAAGTGGCATCTCGGCCTGGAATGGACGACGAAGGACGGGAGCAGGGCCGAAGATTTCTACAGTCAGGATGATCCGTTCCAAGCGGACGAAGCCCTCCAGTGGCGCGTCGATTTCAGCCAGCCGGTCGGGGGCGGGCCCACCCGTCTCGGATTCGATCATTTCTACGGCAATGCCGGCTGCCCCAGCAACGATCCGCCCTATGTCTTCATCGAGAACGATCGGCCGGTCGCGGTCCCGACCCGCATGAGCCGGGAGGAATGGCGCGGGCTCCCGGGATTCCTGCCGGGTCCGATGGCCGACGATTGGTCCGAGGAGGACATCGATGTCATCCTCGCCGGCAAGGCCCGGGCCGCCATCGACCGCCATCTTCAGGAAAGGCCGAACGATCCCTTCTTCCTCGTCGTTTCACCCAACTCCCCCCATATCCCTTGGCTCGTGCCGGAATTCATGAAAGGCCGGAGCAAGGAAGGCCCGCGCGGGGACCTCGTCGCCTTGTTCGATTGGGTCGTCGGGGAGATCGACGCCCACCTGAAGAAGCGCGGGATCTCCGAAAACACCCTCCTCATCGTCACCAGCGACAACGGCGGCCAAAAAGGCGCGAACGGGCACAGATCCGCGATGGACTTTCGCGGGTATAAGAGCGATATCTGGGAGGGAGGCCACCGGGTGCCGTTCATCGTTCGCTGGCCGGGCAAGATCAAGCCGGGCGCCGTATCCGGCGAGCTCGTCAGCCTGGGCGACATGTTCGCGACCTTCGCCGACTTGTCCGGCGCTCCTCTTCCGGACGATGCCGCCGAAGACAGCTGGAGCGTGCTCCCGGCGCTGCTCGGCAAGCCAACGGGCCGGCCGCTCCATGAGGCTCTCGTCTTCCAGGCCGGAAACGGCGACCTAGCCCTCCGCCAGGGGAGATGGAAATACATCGCTCCCGGGAAAGAAGGCGTGAGCGGCCAGCTCTATGACCTGGAGCGGGATCCGCGAGAGTCGCATGACCTGGCCGCCGCGAATCCTCGGATCGTCGCCGACCTTGCGGCCCTTTTGGATAGATACCGTAGCCAGGGTTTCAGCCGTCCGATGAGGAGCCGAGGGCGCGGTTCGCTTTGACGCCCATTTCGACCGATTAAACGCTAAGTCCGGATCATCAGGGGCGAATGAGGGAGAAGAACTGGCTGGGAAGCAAGGATTCGAACCTTGATTGCATGATCCAGAGTCATGAGTCCTGCCGTTGGACGACTTCCCAGCAGGGACGACTATCCTAAAGGAAAAC
>JBFYNT010000309.1:0-35497 GCA_041304225.1 Candidatus Aminicenantota bacterium | reverse complement strand
CGGCAATTCGCAGGCCCCGCCCATTGCCCAGGAAAGGGATGATCCGGGGATTGTGAGCATCCTGTGCAACTATTATATAGTTGCATTTCGGAGGATGGGATGGTATTCTGGCCATGAGCCGCCGGGACAAGTGGCTGCGACGATTCCTGGCCAAGCCGGTGGATTTCGGATTCGACGAAATGAGCGCTCTGCTAGGAGATCTCGGGTATGATCGGATCCGCTCCGGCAAGACCTCGGGATCGCGTATCGCTTTTTACAACAAGACGAGCGGTCACATCATCCGCCTGCATAAACCGCATCCCGGTAACATCATGAAGAAGTACCAGATGGACCTCGTCGAAGAAAGCCTGAGGGCGAAAGGGATGATCCCATGAAAGATGTCCTCCGATACAAGGATTTCATCGGATCGGTCCACTTCAGCGCGCAAGACGCCTGCTTCTTCGGCAAACTGGAGGGCATCGATGACCTTGCGACTTTCGAAGGCCGCGACGTCGAGGGCTTGGCTCGCTCCTTCAGGGAAGCCGTGGACGACTACATCGGTCTATGCCGGCAGACCGGGAAACCCCTGTTCAGATCGTACGCCGGGACCTTCAACATCCGGATGCCGGCAGAGCTCCATCAAAAGGCGGCCCGGAAATCCGCCCTGCTGGGGATATCGCTCAACCAGCTCGTTCAGCGCGCCGTCGAGAAGGAAGTGCGGGATTGAAGAAACGGCTGTCCCGGTCGTTCGGGGTCGTCCTGGCCTTCTTGATCGCTTACGCCTGCTCGGGAGGTAAGCCGGACGCCGCTTCCGTCATCCGGGGCGTGGGCGGCATCCCCGGATGGACGCTGACGGGCGAGGTCGAGACCTTCAACCGGGAGGGGCTCTACGGCTACATCGACGGCGGGGCCGAGATCGTCCTCCCCTACGGTTTTCTCGAGGTCGCCGTGGCCCGGTTCGAGCCGGCAACGGGTGGCGATAGGGAGATCGTCCTCGAGATCTACCGGATGGCCGCGGGGGAGGACGCCTACGGCCTCTATTCGACCAAGCTCGAGGGCGGCGAAACGGGCTGGCCGGGGATCGCGCCGGACAATTGGATCGGACCCGGGCAGGCCAGCCTGGTCAAAGGCGCCTTCGTGGTCAATATCATGGCCCCGGAGTTCACGGACCGGGAGATCGGCGCGTTCGCGGCGGTCGTGGAGCGAAAGATCCCGGGGGCCGGCACCGTGCGGCCGAAGGGCCTGGGACGGCTGCCGCGCGACGGGATGGTCGCGTCGAGCGCCCGGTTCATCAAGGGCGCGGTCGCCGCGGCCAATGAGTCGCCGTTCCTCGAAGGCGAATACTGGGGATTCGGCGGGGCCGCCGGCGGAGCCGCCACGCTGGCCTTCACCGCGAAATACGGCACGGCGCCCGGCGTCTCGAAGTTCGCCCTCGTCGAATTCGCCGAAGATCCCCCGACCGGGTCGCTCGTGGACGCCGTAATGGACTCTTTCCAATACTATCTCCGGGACGTCCGGCGGGAAGGCGGCCTCATCGAAGGCCGGAACGAAGTCGGCCGCTGGTTCCTCTTCGCCTTGCGGGGGAAGAACGCCGCGCTCGTCCTGGGCGAGCCGGACGAGGCGGCCGCCCGCGCCCGTCTCGAGGCGGCGCTTTCCCGCTGACGGGATAGCCGCCTTCCCCCCCTTCGGGAATCCCTCCCCTTTTCGATCCGGCTCGCCCTCCGCTGAGAAAAGAACCCGAAGCAGGGCGTCCTTGGGATAGGGCCGAAATCGGCGCGCAAATTGACGTTATAGTATCATTTTAGTATCATAATAATGCCATCTCGGGACATCCGGGTGACGACGCTAAGCCCTATCAGGCTCGCCTCGTAAAGAACAAGCTGAGGGAGGCGGCTCAATGAAGCCGAGCGACAAATACTTGAAGATGGTGCTCTGGTCAAAAGAGGACGGGTGCTATGTCGGGTCCGTGCCCGGCTGGATCGACGCCTGTTGTCACGGCCCCGACGAGGCGGAGGTCTACCGGGAGCTCTGCCGCGTCTTGGAGGAATGGATCGAGATCTGTCGTAAGGACGGTCGGCCCGCCCCCCCGCCCACCAACCGGGGCTATTCGGGGCGCTTTGTCCTGCGGACCGGCCCCGACATGCACCGGGCCCTCTCCGTTCGGGCCCTCGGCGAAGGCGAGAGCCTGAACTCGTTCGTCGTCAAGTCCCTGAAGAAGGCCGTCGGCCTAGGTCCCCATTAGTATCCGCCCCGGTCCCTAGAACGGGCCGAGGCGGATAAGGCTGGCCAGGACGACCGCGGCGCACCCGATCGCCAGCCAGATCAGGAGGAGCGGCAGGAGCCAGCGGACCCATTTCGTCCAGGGGATGCGCAGGATGCCCAGCGCCGCCATGAAATAGCCCTGGGTGGGCACGACGATGTTGGTCAGGCCGTTGCCGAGCTGGTAGGCCAGGACGTTGGTCTGCCGCGTCACGCCGACGAGGTCGCCGAGCGGGGCGAGGATGGGCATGGAGACGGCGGCCTGGCCGCTGCCGGACGGCACGAAGAAGTTGAGCAGGTTCTGGACGGCGTAGATGCCCACGGCGCTCAGCCAGGTCGACCAGCCGCGGATCGTCGCGACCAGGGCGTGGGTTATGGTGTCGAGGACGTTGGCGTCGCGCAAGACGACGAGCGTTCCCCGGGCCAGTCCGACGATGAGCGCGGCGTAGGTGATGTCGGCGGCGCCGCGGATAAAAGCCCGGACGGTGTCGTCGAACGAGAGCCCGCCGAGAGGGCCGGACACGAGGGCCAGCCCGAAGAAAAGCCCGGAGAGCTCGAGGATGCCCCACTGCCAGCGGAGCGCGCCGACGACGAGCAGGGCCAAGGCCGTCAGAAGAGCGCCCAGGACGAGCGGGTGCCTCCGGCCGCCGGGGCCGGCCGCGGCTTGCTCGGCGAGCGGCTCGCGCGTCCTGTCCAGCTCGTACATCGGGCTCTTCGCCGGGTCGGCCGCGACCCGGCGGGCGTATCGCGTGAGGAAGACGACCGTCACGGCCGTCATCACCGTCCAGAGCCCGAGCCGGAAGCCCATCCCCGAGAAGAGCGGCAGCCCGACGATGCCCTGGGCGACCCCGACCGTGAACGGGTTCATGAAGGCCGCGGCAAAGCCGGCGTTGGCCCCGACGAGGGCGATGCCCCCGGCGACGAGCGAATCGTAACCGAGCGACCGGGCCAGGAGGAGGAGCGCCGGGAGGAAGACCAGCGTCTCTTCGGCGATGCCGATCGTGCCGCCGCCGACGGCGAAGACGACGGTGAGGAGCGGCACGATGAGGGCCTTCCGGCCGCCGAGCCGGCGGACGAGCCCGCGGACGCCGGCCCGGATGGCGCCCGTGCCGTCGAGAACGCCGAAGGCCCCGCCGATGATGAAGATGTAGAAGACGATCCCGGCGATCTCGGCCAGGCCCCGGGGGAAGGCGAGGAAGATCTCGCCGAGCCCGGCCGGCCGGGCCTCGACAGGATGATAGGACAGCGGGGAGACGACCTCCCTGCCGTTGGCGACGACGCGGTCATAGCTGCCGGCCGGGACGATCCAGGTCGCGACCGCGGCCAGGGCGATGAGCCCGACGAGCAGGACGTAGGTGTGCGGGACGCGGAGCTTCATCGTCTCAGCGCGCCGCCGTGAACCGGCGGGCCGCCGCGGCGTAGAGGCGGGCCGCGAGCAGGATCTCGTCGAGCGGGACGCTCTCCTCGGCCGAATGCGCGAGCGCCAGCTCTCCCGGACCCCAGACCAGGGTCGGTATGCCGGCCTCGCGCGAGAGGAGGGCCCCGTCGGTCCAGGCCGGGAAGACGTCGAGCGGGCCGGCCGCCCGGCCCAGGTCGCCGAAGGCGCCCTGAGCGGCCACGACGAGCGGGTGGGTGGGGTCGATGACGAGCGGGCCGTGGAGCATCGTGGCCATGCCTCCGGGCATCCGCTCGAGCCGCGTTTTTAGCCCCGGGCGGGCCTCGCGGACCTTGGCCAGGATGGCCTCGAGGTCGCCCATGACCTGCTCGATCGTCTCCGTGGTCACCCAGCGCCGGTCGAGCTGGACCACGCAGCCGGCGGCGACCATGCTCGGCTGCTGGCCGCCGCTGATCGTGCCCATGTTGATGGCCGGAAGTCCCAGCACGGGGTCGCGCCGGCGCTCGAAGGCCGGGACGAGCTCCGACTCGACGAGCGAGACGAAGTGGGCCGCGGCGGCGATGGCGCTGATCCCCGCCTCGGGCGTGCTGCCGTGGGCGGCCCGGCCCGTGAACCCGACTTCGAGCCACTCCAATCCCTTGTGGCCGATGGCCACGCGGTTTGCCGTCGGCTCACCGATGACCGCCCCGTCGGCCTTGAAGCCGCTCCGGATGAGGGCTTCCGCGCCGAGGCTCTCCATCTCCTCGTCGATGACCGCGGCGAGAGTGACCCGGCCGGAGGCGAGCCCTCCCGAATCCCGGATCTCGACCAGCGCTCCGGCCATGGCCGCCAGGGCGCCTTTCATGTCCACGGTGCCGCGCCCGAACATGCGCTCGTCCCGGATCGCGGCCGAGAAGAAGTCCGCCGACGAGCCAGCGTTGGGCGGCACGGTGTCGAGGTGGCCGCAGAAAAGGAGATGCGGCCCGGGCTTCGGGCCGGCGATCGAGGCGACGACGTTGGGACGCCCCTCCCGGACCTCGACGAGATCGGCCGTCAGGCCGCGCTCCCGGAGATAGCCCGCGAGGGCCAGGGCGGCCGCCTCCTCCTGCCTCGGGACGCCGGGGTGGCTCGGGGCCTTGACCATCTCCATCAGCAGCTCGAGGATGCCGCGGTCGTCCATATCCGTCCCTCCGGTCGGTCCTTCGCCGCCACTATAATGGAATCGGATACCCCGTTCAATTCCCGCGCGATTCTCTACGGCAACGGTTTCGGTCTATAATCCGTTAACGATACAAGGAGAATAGGGCATGAAAACAAGATCCGTCGTTCTTCTATCCCTCGCGCTGGCGCTGGCGGCCGCTCTCGCCGCCGGCCAGAAGGCCGAGACCGCGAACGGCGCCAAGCTCGTCCACAACTCCGGGCCCGGGGCCTGGGGCAAGGCCCCCAAGGTCGCGCTCGAGCCCGTCCGCACGCTCGGCGACGTCGACACGGCCGACGAGAACCTGGCCTTTTTCATGCCGTCGGCCATCGCCCTCGACGGCGCCGGCAACTTCTACGTCCTCGACACGGGCAACCACCGGGTCCAGAAGTTCGGCCCCGACGCGAAATACCTGGCCACCTACGGCCGCCACGGCCAGGGCCCCGGCGAGTTCCAATACCCCGCCTGGCTGGCGGTCGACGGCCAGGGCTTCATTTACATCACAGACCCGTACAACCAGCGCATACAGGTCCTGACGCCGGACGGCAAGGACCACAAGGTGATCAAGGGTCTCGAGCAGGGCGCCGGGCCGGTCTTCCTCGGGACCGGCGGGGAGCTCGTCATGGGCGCGCCGCGGATGCGCTTCTTCATCAATCCGGACGAGGCGAAGCCCGCGGCCCTCCCCAAGCTGGTCAAGGTCCTCGATGCCGACGGCAAGCCCGTCCGCGAATTCGGCGAGCCCCGCGAGTTCGGGGCCGACATGCTCAACACCGCCGGGAACGAGGTCCTCCTGGCGGTCGACAAGGCCGGCCAGGTCTATCTGGCCTACACCGTCCAGAACCGGATCGAGAAATACGCGGCCGACGGAAAGCTCCTCTGGCGGGCCGACCGCGAGCTCCCCTACTCCATGGAGATCAAGGACAAGGGCGAGATCAAACGGGACGGCGGCAATGTCTCCGTCCGGGGGCCGCAACTGAACCGTTGCGCGTCGGGGATCGCCGTCGACGGCCGGGGCCGGGTCTGGGTCGTCACCATGACCCGCCAGCTCAAGAAGGAGGAGCAGGTCGGGATGATGATGACCATGAGCATGGAAGCCGGCGGCGGGCGGACGATGGGGATGAAGCCCCAGGGCGAGGGCCAGGAGCTCCGGACGACCGACGCCTACAAGCTCGAGGTCTTCGACGCCGACGGCGCGCTGCTCGGCTCGCTCCCGCTCGATCTCTTCGTCGACGGCATCTTCATCTTCGGCGACCGCCTCTTCCTCCTGGACAAGCTCCGCGGCACCCAGTTCAAGGAGTACCGCATCAAGGGGTAGGCCTCCGGCGCCGGGTCGCGGGATCCATTCGAAGCCGGATTCCGGAATCCCTCCGTTCGTCCGACTAAATCTTTGTCGGATGTACTCTCGGAGGTGTTCCATGCTCAAGAACAAGTGGATGATCCTCGGATTCCTGGCGGTCTGCGCTCTCGCGTGGGCGGCCCCCGTCGCGGCCGCGGATACGCCGGGCGCCCGCCCCGTTCCCCCCGGCCCCGGCTTCCTCTTCGACAAGGATGCCTACGCCATCCTGGGCTCCCAGGGCGAGACCGGCGCGTCCCAGGCCTTCTCGCGGCTCAGCCTCAAGCTCTACGGCGGCTACAACTACATGCTCGCCGGGGACGTTAACAAGGGCGCGGACTACTATTTCGAGCTCGTCGAGGCCTATATCGCCGAAGGATTCGGGACCGCCACCGGAGGCTACAATCCCCTCCACGGCGGCTACGACTTCGGGGCCGACCTCATCTACCAGATCACTCCCTCCTTCGGCATCGGGGTGGGCGCCGGCTTCCTGCGCAGCTCGGCCGATTCGAGGGGGACGTATACCAGCGAGGAAACGGTCGACCTGGTCGCCGAGACGACGCTCTCCGCGATCCCTATCCGCATCGGCCTGTTCCTGGACGTCCCGCTAGGCGGGAAACTGGCCCTGACGGCCAACGCGGGAGCGGCCTATTATCTGGGGCTCAAGTTCACCGGGATGCAGGGTGTGGAGCTCGCGACCGACGATTGGATGAGGATGTCCCTCGAAGCCACCGAGCGGAGCGGGGCCGACATCGGCTTCCACGGCAGCCTGGGCTTCGAGTACAAGCTCTCCCCCAAGCTCGGCTTCTTCGTCGAGGGCCTGGGCCGCTACGCCAAGTTCAAGAACTTCGATATGGTCACGGGGACGGAGGAGTCCTCCGACGACCCGCCGGAATCGACCGAAGGCCGGCTCTATCTCCTGACCGGAAATATCGGGGACACCGAAATCAGCATCTTCGAGATTTCGGAGACCGAGCCCGAGCCGGACCCCGGTACGACCGTCCGCGAGCCCAAGTTCGACCTCGGCGGCTTCGGCCTCAGGGCCGGCTTCCGCATCCGGTTCTAAGGCCCGGGAGCGGCGCGGGCCCTCGTCACGAAACGAGTGACGGGGGCCTGCTTGACACCCCGGGGCGGGTCGTCTCTAATAGGGGTATTCCGTCCAAGGAGACCCGCCCATGGTGAATAAAAAGAAAGCCGCGATCTTCGCCATCGCCCTGACCGTCCTGGCCGTTGCCGCGATGATCATCCTGTTCAAGGGCCAGGCCAAGGGACAGCAGGCCGTGCCGGCCAAGCCCGAGGCCAGGCCCTCGCCGGCCGTCGTCGGCCAGCCCATGCCCGACTTCACCCTGCCCGTCTACCAGGGCGGGACGCTGACCCTGTCGTCGCTCCGCGGCAAGAACGTCCTCATCCTCTTCCCCCGCGGCTACGCGGCCGAGAGCTACTGGTGCACGATCTGCAATTACCGCTACGTCGAGCTGGCCGAGCTCGAGAAGGCCCAGAAGATCCGCGACAAGTACAACCTGGAGATCCTGGTCGTCTTCCCCTACCCCCAGGATACCGTCAAGGTCTGGCTCGAGGCCCTGCCCGGTCAGCTCGAATCCATCAAGGCCCGGAAATACCCGGCCGATCCGGCCAAGCTCGACGACGCCGGCAGGACCCGGATGGAGCGGTCGCGCCAGATCTACCCCAACGACTACGCGCTCGAGAAGGGCGCGGTCCTGGCCCCCTTCCCCATCCTGGTCGACGGCGAGCGGGCGCTGTCCACGAAGCTCGACCTCTTCCGGCACGAGTGGACGGGCAGCAAGGTCGACCAGAACATCCCGGCCGTCTACATCGTCGACGCCCAGGGCGTGCTGCAGTTCAAGTATGTCAGCCAGAACACGGTCGACCGCCCGGGCTACGATTACCTCCTCAAGGTCCTCGAGGTCGTCAACGCCGGGAAGTAAAGCCCGACTTTTCCTCCCCTCCGCCGACTAAACAGGTGGAGGAAGCGATGAGGAAGACCGCTCTTTTCATACTGGCCGCCGTTTGCCTGATGACCGTGTCCGGCCTGGCCGCGGAGCAGCCGCGGGTCGGCCCTCCTCCCCTCCGGGTCGAATCCCCGACCCTCCGGCCCGGTCCCGCGCACGTCTGGGTCCCCGGCTACTGGAAGTGGAAGGTCGTCAACTACGATTGGGTCGAGGGCCGCTGGGTCAAAGCCAAGAAGGGCAGGGAATGGGTCCCGGGCACGTGGGAACAGGTCGGCAGCCGCTGGGTCTGGAAGGCCGGCAAGTGGAGGAAGATCGAGACCGGCGCGCCGAAAGCGGCCAAAGCCAAGAAGAAGAAGTAGGGGCTCTCCCCGCCGCTCAGTCCGGCGACGTCAGCGCGGTGTAGCAAAAACCCGTGTAGTGCTTGACGACGTCGGCGATGACCTCGTCCTTGTCCATCCTAAGCACCTTGAACGGGAACAGCCCCGGCATGAAATCCTCGTCCACCGTTTGATATTCGGCCTTGGGCGTGCGCCGGGCCTTGACCTGCAGCTTCAGCCGCAGCTCGACCGCGTTCTTGGGCAGTGAGATCCGGTAATGGAACTGTTCGTCCTTGAGGCCCGGGAAGCAGATGACGAAGCGGATGCTCTTGCCCTTGGTCTTCTGCTGCTCGCACTTGATGCGGAAGCTCCCCAGCTCGTCGGCCAGGGTCTCGAAGGCGGGCTCGGCGATGAACTCGCAGAACTGGTCGAACTGCCCGACGGTCTCGGCCTGGCAGAGCTCGATGACCCGCACGTTCTCGAAGTGGTTGGCCAGCTCTTTCTTCCAGTCGATCTTGCCCATCGGGAACTCCGCGCTCGGGAATTGCCCGTATGATAGCACAATCGCGCCGCCGGGAGAAGCGGGGGGAAAGTGCCGGCTGAGGTCAGCAAAAGGGGGGTGATGATTGGATAATTGAGGGAGCCCTCTCCAGCCGGCGAAAGAGAGCCGAGGCCATTATAGTCCGGCCGGCCGGAAAATCAAGGAGTAATTTTTTTTCGTCGCGCGGGGAAAATGCCGGCTGTTTTTTTAACAGCAGATAAGGGGGAAAATGATGTATTTCATGGGGTTGAAGTTTTCTCCAGCCGGCCCAAGAAAACTTGGGGTCATTATAGTCCCCCCGCGGAAAAAATCAAGAGGCGCCGGCGGATTTTTTAAAACGGGCGCCGGATGTCGTAAGATGGGGGGAGCGAGGAGGCGAACGACATGAGAAAAGCCCTGACGGTCCTGACGGCGGCGATCCTGGCGGCGGCGGCCGCCGCCCCGGCCGCGGCCCAGACGAAAGCCCCGACGACGCGCGAGATGGCCCTGCTCTGCTGGCAGGAATTCGGCGAGCTGGTGCCGGCGCGCGTCCGGACGGTCCTCGTCCCCTTCGGCTCGCTCGAGCCCCACGGCGTCATCCCCAACGGCACCGACAGCCTCGCGCCCGAGGCCATGGCCCGCGACATCGCCGGCCGGGTGGATGCCCTGATCGCGCCGACCCTGAACTACGGGATGACCGAGGCGATGAAGGCCTATCCGGGGGCCGTCTCCATCCCGGCCGAGGCCTACGCGCCGTTCGCCGAATCGGTCCTCGACAACCTGGCCGCGCAAGGCTTTAAGAACCTCATCGTCCTCAACGGGCACGGCGGCAATACGGCCGTCCTCAACGCCGCCGCGACCAAGGTCGCCAACGCCCGCCGCGTCCGGGTCCTGGTCGTCAACTGGTGGACGCTGGCCGACGACATCACCAAGGCCGTGTTCAAGCAGAACGGCGGGCACGCGGGCAACAACGAGACGGCCTACGTGCAGGCGTTCCTCCCCGCCTACATCCACCCCGAGCGCTACAAGCCCGAGATGGCCGAGCCCAACGCCCCGGCCGGGGCTTACTATATGGTCCCGGTCTCCTCGACGATCCTCCTCTACGAGAAGGGCCAGGGTTATCCGACCTTCGACGCCGCCCAGGCCAAGGACTATTTCCGCAGGGTCAACGACCGCGTCGCCGGGCTCGTCCTCGAGACGATCGGGAAGTGGGACGCGGCCGGCGTCTACAAATAGGGTCGCGCCGGTCAGGCGGCGCGAAGCAGGAAGATCCGGAGGTCCATCACGTTGGTTCCGGTCGGCCCGGTGACGATGAGGTTCCCCGTCTGTTTGAAGAAGCCGTAGGAATCGTTGTCTTCGAGATAAGCGGCCGGATCGAGCCCGAGGGCCCGCGCCCGTCCGGCGGTCGAGCGGTCGGCCCAGGCCCCGGCGGCGTCGGTCGGGCCGTCGATGCCGTCCGTGCCCAGGCTGAGGATGAGCCAGTCGAGCCCGCCGACCTCGGCCCGCTCCATCTCGACGAGCGAGGCCAGCACGAACTCCGTGTTGCGGCCTCCTCTCCCCCGCCCGGTGACCGTGACCGTGAGCTCGCCCCCGGCGAGGAGGCAGAGGGGGCGGGGCAGCGACGAGGCGGAGCAGGCCAGCTCGGCCAGGAAGGCGGCGTAGCTCGCGGCCGCCTTGCGGGCCTCTCCGCCGTCGCCCGACGACAGGAAGATGGGCTCGAAGCCGCGCTTCTCGGCCTCGTGCTTGGCGGCCCGGAGGGCGGTCATGTTGCCGCCCACGACGAACGAGCGGACGCGGTTGAAGACGGGGTCGCCCTCCTTGAGGGTCTCCTCGACGAGTCCGCGCTCTCCTTCCTCGATGCGGGCCCGGACCAGGGCCGAGGCCGAGTCCCAGACGCCGTAGCGTTCGAGGATGGCCCGCGCTTCGGCGAAAGTCGACTCGTCCCAGTGCGTCGGGCCCGAGGCGATGGTGCCGAGGTCGTCCCCGACGACGTCGGAGATGGCCAGGGTGACCACTTCGGCCGGGAAGGCCGCCCGCGCCAGCCGCCCGCCCTTGATGGCCGAGAGATGCTTGCGGACGGCGTTGAGCTCCTGGATGGTCGCCCCGGCGCGCATCAGGTCGTCGGCCAGGCGGCGCTTCTTGTCGAGCGCGATCCCCTCGGCCGGGAGCGTCAGGAGCGACGACCCGCCGCCGGAGATGCAGACGAAAAGGAGGTCGCGCTCGCCGGCCGCGGTCGCGATCTCGAGCACCCGCCGGGCGGCCTCGACGCTCCGCGAGTCCGGGACGGGATGGGAGGCTTCGATATATTCGAGCCGGGACCCTTCGTGCCCGACCGGCCCGGGCACGACCACGAGGCCCGAGGTCAGCCGGTCGTCGAGGACGGCGGCCAGGGCTTCGCCCATGGCCGCGGCGGCCTTGCCGAAAGAGACGAGGAAGACGCGGTCCCGGGCGGACAGGTCGAATTCGCGGCCCTTGATCCGGACGACGTCGCCTTCGCGCCCGACGCTCTCCCGGATGAGGGACCAGGGGTCGACGGCCGCAACGGCCGCGCGCCAGATGGCCTCGGCGTCGCCGGCGAAACCGCTCCTCCCCCGGGCGAGATCCATGGCGGTATTACTATAGACCAAATCGCCGGTCTAGGGGATACCCTTTTTCCGGATTGACACACTGGCGGGCGGTGGCCTACGATTGGGGCGAACGATGGCTTACCGTCATCAGGGAGGTCGCCCATGAAACCCGAGATCGAAGATCTTTACGGCGAATACGCCCGGGGCGGGATGGACCGCCGCGAGTTCCTGTCGAAGCTCGCCGCGCTCGCCGGCGGGACGGCCGTCGCGGTGGTGTCGCTCTCATCGCTCGAAGGCGCGGAGCCCCGCACCCAGCTCGTGGCCAAGGACGATCCGCGGCTCGAGACGGGATACATCGAGTATCCCATCGAGGGCGGGACGATGAAGGCCTACTCGGCCAAGCCCAAGGGCGGCGGGAAGCTCGCCGGGGTCATCGTCATCCACGAGAACCGGGGCCTCAATCCCCACACCGAGGACGTGGCCCGGCGCGTGGCCCTCGAAGGCTATCACGCCGTCGCGCCCGACGCCCTGTCGCCCCTCGGCGGGACGCCGGCGAACCCGGACGAGGCCCGGCCCCTTTTCCAGAAGCTCGACCGGGAGGCGAACACGAGGAACTTCGTCGCGGCCGTGGCCTACCTCAAGACCGGGCCGCAGGCCACGGGCAAGGTCGCCTGCATGGGCTTCTGCTGGGGCGGGGCGGTGACGAACCAGGTGGCCGTCCACGCGCCCGGCCTCGCGGCGGCCGTCCCCTTCTACGGCAGTCCGCCCGCGGCGGAGGACGTGGCGAAGATCAAGGCGGCCATGCTCCTTCACTATGCCGGGGACGACGAGCGCATCAACGCCGGCATCCCAGCCTTCGAGGAGGCGCTCAAGAAGGCCGGTGTCGAATACGCCATCCACATGTACGAGGGCGCGGGCCACGCCTTCATGAACGACACGGGACAGCGCTACCACAAGGAGGCGGCCGAGCTGGCCTGGAAGCGGACGGTCGCGTTCCTCGCGGACAAGCTCAAGAGCTAGCGGTCCCGCGGCGCCAGGCGGCGGCCACGGCGTCCACGAACGGACGCGCGTGGGTGAAGAACTTCTTATATCCCGCGCAGAGGTAGTTCAGATCGGGCCCCCCGTCCGGCGCGGGAACGAAGCGGTTCTTCGGACATTCCCCATTGCACATGGCGAGGACCTCGCACGTCCGGCAGACGTGCGGTAGGCACTCGAGCTTGGCCCGTCCGAAGGCCCGTTGGGCGGGGCTCTCGAGGAGGACGGCGAGCGGGGTTTCGAGGATCGTCCCGACGCGGTGCGCCGCGTCGACGTAGTGATCGCAGGAGAAGAGGCCGCCGTCGCGCTCGAGGACGGGGACGTCGCCGCAGACCGGCCGGAAGAGGCAGAGCGAGTGCTCTTGGCCGAAGGCCGCGCGGGCCGCTTCCTCGAAGATCTGGACCTTGACGCGCCCGATGGCGCGCTCCACCCACTCGTCGAAGACGGCGCAGAGGAACTCGCCCCAGGCTTCGGGCGATACGGAATCGGCGCTGGCGCCGCCGGACGCGCCGGGCCGGCGCTCGACGAGCGGCAGGAAGGTCACGAACGCGGCGCCGATCTCCCGGAAGAACCCGTAGACCTCCAGGGGCCGGGCGGCGTTGTGCGCGCCGACGACGCAGAGGACGTCGGTCGGGACGCCGTGCCGGCGCAGGACGCCGTAGCCCCGCATCGCCTCGTCGAAGGCCGGCCGGCCGTCGCGGGCCCGGCGAAAGCGGTCGTGGACCTGGCGCGGGCCGTCGAGGCTGAGCCCGACGGAGAACCCTTCGGCCGCCAGAAAGCGTCCCCACTCGTCGTCCAGGAGGGTCCCGTTCGTCTGCAGGCCGTTGGCGACCGAGCGCCCCGGCGGGAGGAGCCGGCGCTCGATCGCGACAACCTTGCGGAAATAGTCGACGCCGAGGAGCGTCGGCTCGCCGCCGTGCCACGCGAAACGGACGACCTCGTCGGGCGAGGCGGCGAAGTGCTGGGCGATATAGGATTCGATGAGGTCTTCGGGCATGCGGTCGGGAACGCCCGTGGCCTCCCCCGACGGCCCCTGGCCCAGGTAATAGCAGTAACGGCAGGCCAGGTTGCAGGCCGCTCCCGCCGGCTTGAGGAAGACCTGGAAGCTCCGCGACACGGCCGTCATCGGCCCGATTCTATCATCGAACCTATCCGCCGGCTAATCGGAAAGGCCGATCTGTGCTATAAAATAGGCGATGCGAAGATTGGCCTCGCGCCTTCCCGCCCCGGGCGCCGTCGTCCTCCTCCTGGCCCTGGCCGGTCCCGCGGCGTTCCTCCGCCTCCCCGGCCTGGCCGCCGGACAGTCCGCCCCCGCTTCCATGGCCGAGCCCCAGGACAAGAACGTCGCCGAATTCGAGCAGCGCCTCTCCCGCATCAACGGGCAGATCAAGGACCTCCGGACGCGGCTCGAGACGGAAGCCCGGAGGGAATCGTCGGTCCTCTCCTCGCTGGCCCGCATCAACCTCACCAGGAACCTGGTCGAGAGGGAGCTGGCCGCCCAGAACGTCGAGCTCGAGCGCGGCCGGTCCGAGCTGGCCGCGATCCAGGCGAACCTCAAGGGGCTCCGGGCCGGCATCGAACGGGAGCGCGAATCGATGGAGAGGACCCTGGTCACGCTCTACAAGTTCGGCCGCTTCGACTTCTTCCAGTTCTTGCTCCAGGCCCGGGACATCGAGACCTACGCCTCCGAGAGCAAGCACCTGGCCCTGCTCGCCCGCAGCCAGGACGAGATCGTCGCGGGCTATCTGGCCTCGCTCGACGAGCTGCGCGCGGCCCAGTCCGCGCTCGAGAGCAAGCAGCGGGACCTGGCCGAGATGGCCCGGGCCGCGGGCCTCAAGCGCCAGGAGCTCGAGACCGAGGCCCGCAAGAACGCCACCCTGGTCCAGGATATCCGCAAGAACCGGGAGACCTATAAGCGGACCCTGGCCGAGCTGGCCGAGAGCGCCGAAGAGCTCCAGAAGCTGATGAATAAGATCATCGCCCAGGAGTGGGTGCTGCCGGCCGCCTTCGTCCCCCTCTATGAGCGGCGGGGCCGGCTGGCCTGGCCGATCGAGGGGCGGATCGTCACGCCGTTCGGCTTCGAGAAGCACCCGGACTTCAACACCGTGGTCATGAACAAGGGCGTCGAGATCGCTCCGGCCAAGGGCCGGTCGCTCATCCTGGCCGTCCACGCGGGCAAGGTCGTCTACGCGGACTATTTCCAGGGCTACGGGAACCTGCTCATCGTCGACCACGGCATGACCTACTACACCCTCTACGGGCACTGCTCGGAGTTCCTGGCCGCGGTCGGCGACATGGTCCGGACCGGCCAGCCCGTGGCCGTGGTCGGGGACAGCGGCTCCCTCAAGGGCGAGTGCCTCTATTTCGAGGTCCGCTACAAGACCAAGGCCCTCGATCCCTTGCAATGGCTGAATCGGAGGTGATAGAATGGATGTCCGTTCCGCCATGAAAAAGGTCCCGAGATACCGCTGGATCCTCTGGGCGGCCTTCCTGGCCGCGGCCCTGTTCTTCGTCATCCAGATGGATTTCCTGCGGGGCAAGCCGGGGGCCCAGGTGTCCAAGGGCTTCGAGCTCCTCGACTCCCTGATGAGCCACATCCGCCGGGATTATCTCGAGGAACGTGATCCGCTCCAGACGGCCGAGGGGACCTACCGCGGCTTGGTCAATTCCCTCGACCCGCTGTCCGCCTACCTCTCCAAGGACCTGCTCGCGGGATACCAAGCCCGCGACGGCCTCGAGACAGAGCCGGGAGCGGTCGTCCTGAAGCGCTACGCCGCCTTCCCCCAGGTCGTGGCCGTCGTCCCCAAGTCCCCCGCCGAGGCGGCCGGGATCCGGATGGGCGATCTCTTGAGCGCCATCGAGGGCCGGAACACGCTGAGCATGAGCCTGGCCGAGGTCAAGATCCTGCTCCGCGGCCGGGACGAGAAGCCCGTCCGGCTCCGCGTGCTGCGCGCCAACGAGACCCTCGACCTCGACGTGCCGCGGGCCCTCCTTTTCCCGGCGGCCTATACCTTCGTCCGGGCGGCGGGCCGGCCCCCGGTCCTCAGCGTCCGCCGCATCGACGCCTCGCTCGTCCCCGAGCTTCGCAAGACCGTCGTCCCCGCCCTCAAAGGCGGGAAGACCGGCCTCGTCCTCGACCTCCGGAGCTGCCAGGAGGGCGGGTTCGAAGAGGCCCTCGCGCTCGCCAACCTGTTCGTCAAAGCCCCGGATGCCGGGCGCTTCGAGGGCCGGGGGGGCGAGAAGACGGCCCTCTCCTGCCCCGGCGAGGCCGCCCTCGCCACGTTGCCGCTCGTCGTCTGGACCGACGCCGGGACGGCCGGGCCAGCCGAGCTAGTCGCCGGCCTGCTCCAGGAGCTGCGCAAGGCCAAGGTGGTCGGCTTCGCGACGTCCGGCCTGGCCGGGCGGACGACGCTCTTCCCGATGAAGGACGACAGCGCGGTCCTCCTGACCTCCGGCATCTACGCGTTGCCTTCGGGGCGCAAGCTCTGGGACGAAGGGATCGTCCCCGACGCCGGGCTCCCCGTGGACAAGCTCGACGACAAGAACTACTTCGAGAAGACCGCCTCGCACCTCCCCAAGCTCTGACGGATGAGGAAGAGGCCCCAGCCCAAAGGTCGCCCGCCCGGACCGGTCTTCACCCTGCTTACCGTGGTCCTCGCGGCCTCGGCGATCGTCTCGGCGCTGGTCCTCGATTACCTCGGGGCCCGCCGGGGCGAGCGGTCTTACCTGTTCTCCTTCGCCGCGGCCCTGAAAGAAACGGCCGGGATGGCCGCCCCGGACGCCGGAACGAGGCCGTACGGGCCGGAACAGGCGCCGGGCACCGCCGTCAAGTCCTTCGAGGAGGTCCTGGCGGCCAGCTTGGCCGCGGCCGGCGTCTCCGAGGACTCCGTCCTCCGGCTGAAGGGGCCGAAGGGCCGGCCGCTCTTCGAGGTCGAGATCCCGACGGAGCTCTACGAATCGGTCGGGCCCGCGGTCGAGAAGGCGCTCAAGGGCGAAGGCGTCCGCGTCCTGGCCAAGAAGCGGACGCCCGGCGAGGAGCGGACCGAGGTCCTCTGGACGCTGCGCCGGCCGACGAAGCAGGACGCGGCCATCTCGTTCGTCCTGCCGGTCGAGCCGCCCGCCGCCGTCGCGGCGAGGGCGCCGGCCGCGAAGAAAGCGCCGCGCGGCCAGGTCGCCCTGATCATGGACGACATGGGCTCGAGCCTCGAGATCCTCGACGAGCTCATCGCCCTGGGCCGGCCCATCACGGTCTCGGTCCTCCCCTACAGCGCGTACGCGGCCGAAACGGCCCGGCTGGCCCACGAGCGGGGGCTCGAGGTCCTGCTCCACCTCCCGCTCGAGTCCGTCAACAACCACGAGGCCATGACCGGCACCGAAGGCCTGATCATGACCATGATGACCGGGCCGGCGATCGTCGCCGCGTTCGAGGCCAGCTACGACCGGGTGCCCTTCGCGACCGGCACGAACAACCACATGGGCTCGCGGTTCACCGCCGAGCGCGACCTGATGCGCGTCCTCCTGAGGCCGATCAAGGACAAGGGCCTGTTCTTCGTCGACAGCCGGACGACGGCCAAGACCGTCGCCCTCGAAGAGGCGCGGAGGATGGGCATCCCGTCGACCCAGCGGGACGTCTTCCTCGACGCCGACGAGGACCGCGGCCGCATCCGGGGGCGCCTGATCGAGCTCTTCCAGAAAGCCCGCAAGAAGGGCCGGGCGGTCGGCATCTGCCATCCCTTCCCGGAGACGCTGGCCGTCCTCCGGTCGACCTACCGCCTCCTCGACGCCTACGGCCTCGAGGCCGTCCCCGTCTCGAAGCTCGTCCGATAGATCCCGGGACATGAGCGAGATCTCCGGATCTCGCATCGTGTCCCGGGATTTCGACGGGCAGTTGCGTAATCGCCGTCCGGGCGCTATCATACGAGCGAGAGAGAGGAGGAGCCCATGAAGAGAATCGCCCCCATCGCGCTCGCGTGCGGCGTCCTGGCGCTGGCGGTCCTGCCGGCCTGCAAGTCCATGTCCAGCGACGAGCTGAAGGGCTCGATCGAGATCGTGGATTACGCGTCGGCCTGGGTCGCCAAGTACTACCAGCCCTGGCCGCAGAGGCTCATCCTCGTTCCCCAGATCTCGTTCCGCGTCAAGAACGTCGGGGACAAGCCGATGACCTACGTCAACTTCAACGCCGTCTACCAGTTCAAGGGCGACCCGGAGAACTTCGGCGACTCCTTCCTGGCCGCCATCAGGGGCAAGGCCATCCCGCCCGGCGCAACGGGCGACCTGATCGTCCTGAAGAGCAACCTCGGCGTCGAGGGCAAGAACCTGGCCGGCATCCGCGACAATCCGCAGTGGAAACAGGCTTTCGTCCGGCTCTTCGCCATCTCCAAGGGCTCGACGCCCGTCCTCCTCGGCGTCTACGACGTCTCGCGCGACATCGACTTCAAGGAGCCCGAGCCGGTGGAGCCGAAGAAGTAAGATGGGTCCCCTCGTCCCCTCCAAGGTCTTCCTGGTCCGCGGCGTCGGCCGGCACAAGGAGAAGTTGGTCAGCTTCGAGAAGGCCCTGCGCGAGGCCGGCATCGCCCCCTTCAACCTCGTCCGGGTCTCGAGCATCTTCCCGCCGCGCGCCAAGTTCGTCTCGAAGGAGGCGGGCCTCCGGCTCCTCGACCCGGGCCAGATCCTGTTCGTGGTGCTCAGCGAGAACGCCACGGACGAGCCCGGGTGCCTGATCTCGGCCTCGATCGGCGTCGCCGTCCCCGACGATCCCGCGCGGTACGGCTACCTGGCCGAGCACTCGGACGTCGGCAAGGCCCAACGGGAGATCTCGCTGCACACCGAGTACCTGGCCGCCGAGATGCTGGCGACCAAGCTCGGGCACACGCTCAAGGAGCCGGGAACGGCCGCCCGGTCGTTCCGCATCTCGAACGGCCTGTCCCTCAAGACGCGGAGCGCGACCCGGACGGCGCGGGGGGAAAAGGGCGTCTGGACGACGGTCATCGCGGCCGCCGTACTGATCTGTTAAGACGGGGTCAAACCTACCTTTTATTACTTTTTACGCGGGGAGCCGTGCGACTCCCGCATCCGGTCGGAACCGCAGCCGCGCCGGCGGGGAAAAGTAATAAAAGGTAGGTTTGACCCCTATTTATCCAATCCCAGGGGATCGGGCTTCAGGATCTTGACGTAGCTCCGCTCGCGGAGCGTCTTGATGTAGGCCTCGCCCTTGACGGCGCGCTTCTCGCCGTAGAGCCTTTCCTCGACCCGGCTCCGGGCCTCGTCGAACGGCAGCAGGTGGCTGTCCTTCTTCTCGACGAGCTGGAGCAGGTACCAGCCGTTCTTGGTGTTGATCCAGGGGGTCGTCTCGCCGGCCTTGATCTTCTCGACGGGCGTCTCGAGGTCCTTGTCGAGCTCCCCGGCCTTGAAGGTCCCCAGGTCGCCTTTGGCGTCCTTCATCGGCGGGTCGGACAGCTCCGCCGCCGTATCGC
The DNA here is from genome assembly GCA_041304225.1 of Candidatus Aminicenantota bacterium. GTDB lineage: Bacteria > Acidobacteriota > Aminicenantia > Aminicenantales > Saccharicenantaceae > RBG-16-66-30. The sequence continues at coordinate 16,471 of JBFYNT010000309.1, read as the reverse complement.
CGAACGCCGCGCCGCCCTTGAGCTTGGCGTCGATCGCGGCCTTGAGCTCTCCGAGCGCCTCGGGCGTGCGGCCTTCGGCGGCGAGGTAGATGGCGCTGATCCGGTACTCGGTCGGCACGGTGAACTCGGCGGGGTTCTTTTTATAGTATTGGACGATCTCGGAATCCTCGAGGGCGATGGCCCGCTCGACCTCGGTGTAGAGGACGCCCTGCCGCATCATGCCTTCCTCGTATTCCCTGATCCAGGCCTCGTAGGAGATGCCCGACTGCTGGATGGCCCGGCGCAGGTCCTGGTCCGAGGCGAAGTTGTTCTCCTCCTTGATCTTCTCGATCATCCCCTTGAGCTGCTCCTGGACGTTCAGGCCGAGCTCCTTGGCCTTCTGCAGGAGCAGCATCTCGGTGATCATCAGCTCGAGCATCTGTTTCTTGAGGTTGTCGTACTGCCTGTCGTATTCCGCCGGGTCCATCTGCTGGGCCCGCAGCTGGGCCGCGGCCTGCTCGAACTGGCCCCGGTACTCGGACAGGGTGATGACGTCGTCGTTGACGACGGCCACGATCTCCTCGACGACCTCTTGGCCCGCGACGGGGACCGCCAGCGGGGAGAGGACGCCGGCCATTGCCAGACACGCGATGATCTTTTTCATTCGTCCGACCTCTGATACTTGAAGAATAGGTTCTCGGTCAGGGCCCGCCAGCTCAGGGTCTCCTTGAGCCCGCCCAGGTGGGAGGACAGGGCGTCCTTCATCTTCTGGGCCAGGAGGCGCTCCCGGATCTCCGGGGCGGCCTCCTCCTCGGTCCGCAGGGCCGGGGGGAACTTCCGGTCCAGCCGGAAGATGTGGTAGCCGTAGGAGGACTCGACGACCTGGCTCGTCCGGCCCTCGTCGAGCGAAAAAATGACCTTCTCCATGTCCGCGGGCAGGTCCCCCTGCTCGAAGACGCCCATGACGCCCTCGCGGGCGGATTCGGGCCCCAGGGATTCCCCGGCGGCGATCTTGCGGAACTCCGGCTCGCCCGTCCGCTGGAGCCGCCGCAGGACGTCGATCGCCTTCTCCTCGGTCGCGACCAGGATCTGGCTGACCTGGACCCGGCCCTGGTGGAGGAAGTCCTTCTTGTTCCGCTCGTAGTGGTCCCGGATCTCGCCGGCGTCGACCCGGACGTCCTTGACGACGAGAAAGGTGTACTTCTCGACGAGGAGCCGGTCGAAGACCCCGTCGGAGGGATCGGCGGACGAGCCGCCGTCCGCGTCCGACGCGAGGCCGGCGACGGCCAGCCGGGCCAGGTACTCCGTCTTCTCGTCCTCGGTGAGGACGATGCCGCGCTCGCGCGCCGCCCCGAGGAGGATCCTTTCGTCGGCGAACCGGTCGAAGAGCCGGCTCAGCGATTCGGCCGGCAGGTCCCCGGCGTCGGCCCCCGTGGCTTCGACGTAAGTCCGAAAATCGGCGTTATAGTAGTCCCGCTTCTCGACTTCGAGGACCGCGCGGCCGCGCAGCGTCCCCTGGACGAGCCCGGCGACGCGGGAGACCGGCCCCCGGCCCTCGTCGCGGCCGCAGGCCAGGGCGGCCGACAGGGCCACGACGAGAATAGCGGTCCGGCGAAATCTGTCCATCTTTTTTAATATCAACTCATTGTATTCTATTTGGACAACTCCATCAAGACCCCGACCGTTTCATCGAGGAGGGCCCTCTCGGTCGTCCCCCGGAAGGCCAGGGACAGGACGCCCTCGGGCGTCAGCGACCCGGAGAACCGCTTGAGGAGAGGCGTCACCCGGGACCAGTCGACGCCCGTTTCCGGCCGGAACCTGAAGACCACCCGGTGCTCGGTCCGGTCGACCGAGCGCAGGCGCAGCTTCTTGGCCAGGTATTTGAGGGCGCCGTAGCGGAGGAGGTTCTCGACCGGCTCGGGGACCGGGCCGAACCGGTCGCGGGCCTCCTCGCGGAGCCGGTCGATCTCGGAGAGGTCCTCGATCGAGGCCAGGCGCTTGTAGAAGTTGAGCCGCAGGTTGACCTGGGGCAGGTAGTCCTCGGGGACGCGGATGTCGACCTTGAGGTGGATCTCGGGATTCTCCTCCGCGACGGCCTCGCCCTTGAGCTCCCGGATGGCCTGGTCGAGCAGCTGCGTGTAGTACTCGAAGCCGACGGCCTCCATCGTCCCGTGCTGGCGGTGGCCGAGGAGGTTGCCGGCGCCGCGGATCTCGAGGTCGCGGGCGGCCAGCCGGAAGCCGGAGCCGAGGGCGCTGAACTCCTTGAGGGCCTTGAGCCGTTCGCGGGCCAGGGGCGTCAGCTCGATGTAGGGCGGGACGAGGAAGTAGGCGTAGGCCTGGCGCGACGACCGCCCGACCCGGCCCCGGAGCTGGTAGAGCTGGGCCAGGCCGTAGAGGTCGGCCCGGTCGACGATGAGGGTGTTGACGAGCGGGATGTCGATGCCGTTCTCGACGATGGTCGTCGAGACCAGGACGTCGTACTTGCGCTCGACGAAGTCGAGCATCCGCTTCTCGAGCTGGGGCCCCGTCATCTGGCCGTGGACGGCGACGACCCGGGCTTGGGGCACCAAGGTGGTAACGAGCTCGGCGACCTTGTCGATGTCCTCGATGCGGTTGTGGATGACATAGACCTGCCCGCCCCGGCCGAGCTCCTGGCGGACGGCCGCGGCGATGAGCTTGGCGTTGAACGGCGTCACGACCGTGTGGACGGCCAGCCGGTCGCGAGGCGGCGTCTCGATGAGCGAGATGTCGCGCAGGCCAGAGAGCGACAGGTTGAGCGTCCGCGGGATGGGCGTCGCGGTGAGGGTCAGGACGTCGATGGTGGCCTTGAGCTGCTTGATCCTCTCCTTGTGCCCGACCCCGAAGCGCTGCTCTTCGTCGACGACGAGCAGGCCCAGGTCCTTGAACCCGACGTCCCTCGAGAGCAGGCGGTGGGTGCCGATGAGGACGTCGACGAAGCCCTTGCGGCACTCCTCGAGGATGGCCTTCTGCTCGCGCGGCGGCTGGAGGCGGGTCAGGCCTTCGATCCGGACCGGGAAGAGGGCCATGCGGGCCCGGAAGGTCTTGAGATGCTGGCTGGCCAGGACCGTGGTCGGGCAGAGGACCGCGACCTGCTTGCCGTCCATGACGGCCTTGAAGGCGGCCCGCATGGCCACCTCGGTCTTGCCGTAGCCGACGTCGCCGCAGAGGAGCCGGTCCATCGAGGTCCCGTTCTCCATGTCCTCGCGGATCTCGCGGATGGAACGGAGCTGGTCCTCGGTCTCCTCGAACTCGAAGGTCTTGCCGAACTCCTCGTCCCATAGGCCGCCCGAGGAGAAGGCGTGACCCTTGACGGCCTTGCGCCGGGCGTAGAGCTCGACGAGCTCCCTGGCCACGGCCTCGACGGCTTTCTTGGCCCGGGTCCGGGTCTTCTCCCAAGTGTTGGTGCCGAGCTTGTCGAGCGGCGGCGGCTCGGGCCCGCCCTTGGAGAACTTCTGGACGAGGTCGAGATTCTCGACCGGGACGAGGAGCTTGTCGCCGTCCCGGTAGTGGAGCTCGATGAACTCGCGGCCTTTGCCTTCGACCTCGACGCGCCGGAGGCCCTGGAAGACGCCGATGCCGTAGTCCCCGTGGACGACGAAGTCGCCGGCCTTCAGGTCCTGGAACTGGGAAAAGAACGGACGCCGGGCGGCCCGGCTGACGATGACCTTCTCCTCGGTGAAGATATCCTTCTCGGAGAAGAAGTGGAGCTTCTCCTTGGGGTAGCTGAAGCCCCCGGGCAGGGCGCCGACGAGGAGGCTGGCCTCGTTGCGGGGCGGGACGGCGAGCGGCGCGTCGGTCTCGACGACGGGGACGTCGTTCTCGCGGAGAAGCGTGGCCAGGCGCTGACGCGTGCCCGCGTTGAGGAGGTAGAGATAGCACAGGTCGCTCTCGGACTGGAGCTTTTCCAGGTACTGGAGGAAGAAGGGGATCCGGTTCTCGAACCGCGGCACGGGCTGGAAGGCGAAGGCGTGGGCCTTGCGGCGGGACGGGACGCCGAGCTCCTCGAGCCGCACGGCCTCCTTGCGGACCCGGCGCAGGAGCGCGGGCGTGAAGACGGCCTCGGGCTCGAGGCCGAAGACGCCGTCGGCGAGGAGGTCGGCGAACTGATCGGCCAGCTCCTTGACGTGGTCGTCCCACTCGCAGTCGACGGCCTCGGGGTCGTCGACGACGAAGATGGGGTCGCGCAGGTAGTCCGTGAGCGGGACGAAGCGGTCGGCGCGCAAGAGCGCCAGGGCCGAGAAGCCAGGCCCGAAGTCGCCGCGGTCGACGGCGGCGATCTTGGCGTCGAGGTCGCGTCCGACGCCCCTGGCGCGCCGGCGGGCGGCCGCCTTCCAGCCGTCGAGGAACCCGGCCGTGGCCGGGAACTCACGCAGGCCCGGCACCGTCAGGCGCTCGAGGCGCTTGAGCGAGCGCTGGCTGGAGATGTCGAACTCGCGCAGGGAGACGACGCGCGAGCCGTCGAACTCGACGCGGAAGGGATTGGCCTCGCCCGGCGCGAAGACGTCGACGATGCCGCCGCGCCAGGCGTATTCGCCGGGCGAGGCGATGAGGTCCTCGCGGGTGTAGCCGTAGCGGTCGAAGGTCTCGAGCAGGGCGTCGTGATCGGCCTCGCCGCCGGCCTCGAGCGTCAGGAAGAGGCCGGCCAGGTCCTCGGGACAGGGCACGGGCTTGAGCAGGCCGGCGAGGCTGGTGACGATGAGGGCCGGCGGCGTCCCCAGGAACCGGCGAAAGAGCCTCATCCGCGACGAGGCGGCGTCGAGGGACGGGGGGACCTCGAAGTAAGGGTTGTCGATGAGCGGGGCGAGGGTGGCGGTGGCGGCCTCGGGCGCGAGGCGAGCGAGGAAGAACCGGCAGTCCTGCTCGAAGGGGGCCAGGGGAGAGGACTCGGCCCGGACGAAAACTATCGGCCGGCCGGCCGTCTTGGCCAGGCAGGCCAGCAGGTAGGCCTTGGCCGGCCCGATGACGCCTCGGACGGAGAGCGGCCTTTCGGCCGAGGCGACGGCCCGGGCGAGGTCGGCGAACTCGGCCGTGCGGAGGAGGAAGTCGAGGCTCACCGGGCTATTCTAACGGCCGGGCCGGACGCGGTCAAACGGACAGAGCGGACAGGACCTGGTCTTCACAGACGGCCCTTTACAGGCAGGGATGTGAAGACCTGGCCCTTTCCGAGATTCGGGGATATTTCCGGGTCCGATGCGTGTCCCCTCCTTTCGCCCGCCCTTTCAGGTCGGGCTGGATTCGGGACCTGCCTTGAGCTATATTTTTGCCCTAGGGACGGGATCCCTGGGGACGAGTACCCGGCGTACATGTCCCCCATCCATTCCCCCCTCACTTTTCGAGGCTCTCGATGAGGTGTTAAAAATGAATAGAAAGGTCCGGCTCTCATTTGTTGCCATCGCCGTGCTCACGCTCGCCGGCGCGCTCCTGGCCCAGGGCCCCGCTCAAGCCGAGGACGCTCTGACGGTCAAAGCCCGGGCCTTCCTCGCGGCCATGGAAAAAGGCGATTTCAAGCAGGCCGTCGTCGATTTCGACGAGACCATGCTCAAGCTCTCGGGGCCCGACAAGCTCGAGCCGATGTGGACGAAGCAGCTGCCGGCCCAGGTCGGGGCCTTCAAGCAGCAGGGCCCGGCTCGACGGGAGGAGCTTCAGGGCTATCAGATCGTCCTGATCACCTGCGCGTTCGAGAAGGCCCTGCTCGACGCCCGCGTCGTCTTCGACAAGGCGGGCAAGATCGCCGGCCTCCAATTCGTGCCGCCGGCGCCGCCCGCGAAATACGGGCCGCCCGCCTATGCCGACGCGGCCAAGTTCACGGAGACCGAGGTCACGGTGGGGTCCGGGGAATGGGCCGTGCCGGGAACGGTGACCATGCCGAAGGGCGGCGGCCCGTTCGCCGGGCTCGTCCTTGTCCACGGCTCGGGTCCCAACGACCGGGACGAGACGCTCGGCCCGAACAAGCCGTTCAAGGACCTGGCCTGGGGGCTGGCCACGCGCGGCATCGCCGTCCTGCGATACGAAAAGCGCAGCAAGGTCCACGGCAAGAAGATCCTGGCCGATCCCAAGCTCGAGGCGACGATGACGGTCAAGGACGAGACCATCGACGACGCCCTGGCCGCGGCGGCCTTGCTCCAAAAGACGAAGGGCATCGATCCGCTGCGCGTCTTCATCCTCGGCCACAGTCTGGGCGGCTTTCTGTTGCCGCGGATCGCCCTGGCCGCCGAGCCGCTCGGGATCGCCGGGTTCGTCAGCCTGGCCGGCCTGACCCGCCCGCTCGACGACACGATCGTCCGCCAGATGACCTATCTCTACGGGCTGGCCGGAGACACGCTTTCGGGCGACGACCGGAAGAGGCTCGAAGACATCAAAGCCCAGGTGGCCAAGATCAAGGCCCTGACCGACGCGGACCGGGGCTCGACGGAGAAGCTCGTCGGGGTCATGCCGGCCTACTGGCTCGACGTGCGCGGCTACGATCCGCCCGAGACGGCCAAAGCGGTCCGCAAGCCCATGCTGTTCCTGCAGGGCGGCCGCGACTACCAGGTCCAGACGGCCGACCTCGAGAACTGGAAGAAGGCCCTGGGCTCACGGCCCGATGTCGAGTTCCGCCTCTATCCCAAGCTCAACCATCTCTTCTATGAGGGCGAAGGGGTCCTCGTCCCGCTCGAGTACACGCAGAAGCACGGCAGCGTCGCCGCCGAGGTCGTCGACGACATCGCCGCCTGGATCGCCAAGCACTGACGGCCGGGGGTCATGCGGACATGAGCCCCTCGGCTCAGTCCCCTACGATCTCGTTCAAGCCTTCGACGGCCCTGGCCAGGTCCTCGGGCGGCAGGACGGCCGCCAGCTTGCCGATCCGCTCGACGGCCAGCGTCCGGACCTGTCCGATCTTGATCCAGGACCTCTTCGGCAACCCTTTCGCGGCGGTCTCGAGCGTCAGGGGAAACCCGGCTTTCGGAGGCTGGCTGGTGATGGCCAAGACGATCGCGGTCCCCGACCGGTCGTTGAAAACGCCGTGACTGATGACGAGCACCGGCCGGCGGCCGGTCTGTTCATGGCCCCGGGCCGGGCCGAGCTCGGCCCAGCGGATCTCGCCCCTCAGTATTCGGGCCATTCGCTTGCCTCTTCGGTCAGACCGTCCTCGGCCGACGCTTTTTCCTCGACCGGATCGAGCTTGGCGCACTCGACCGCGAGACGGGTCCGCCCGAGGCGCTCGAGCGTGTCGGCGACCGCCCGTTCTATGGCCTGGCTTCGGGTGCGGAAGACGCCGCCGCGGACCAGCGCATCCAACCGCTCGAGAGCTTTTTCATCGATGGATATGGCGATCTTGGCTTTGGGCATGACCGGACCCTTGGTATTACCATAGGTCATACCCTCCGAATTGTCAAGGCTTCCGAACCGATCGCTCATATCATAAGGGACTCCCCCTGGGCGTCGGGATTCTCACTCCCCCCGAGCCGCGAGGGGCGGTCCCACGCGTGAGCGGGGGCAGGGCATGCGCCCCTTTAGGCGTGGGGGATCGACGTGTGGTTCGAGATCTCGGAGCTCGTCGTGACCAGGTCGCGCACGGAAAGCTTGTGGACGCTGTCGTGCCCGGTGAGCCGGGCGAAGTCGCGGAGCTCCTCGGTCGAGACGCGCAGGAAATTGGCCAGCCCGCGGGCCGCCTCGTCGACGTCGAGCCGGGCCCTCAGGCCCGGGTCCTGGGTGGCGATGCCGACGGGGCAGCGCCCGGAATCGCAGATGCGGTACTGCTGGCAGCCGATGGCCATGAGCGCGGCCGTTCCGACGGCCACGACGTCCGCGCCGAGGGCCAGGGCCTTGGCGAAGTCCGACGAGACGCGCAGGCCCCCGGTCGCGATGAGCGTCACGCCTTCGATGCCCCGCGCCTCGAGCCAGCGGCGGGCCCGGTCGAGGGCGTATATGGTCGGGAGGGAGGTGGCGTCCTTGATGATCTTGAGCGCGGCGCCGGTGGCTCCGGCCCGGCCGTCGATGGTGACGAAGTCCGGCCCCGCCGACAGGGCGAATTCGAGGTCGGCCTCGACGTCGCCGGCGGCGAACTTGATGCCGATCGGGAGGCCGCCGGAGAGCTCGCGCAGCTCGTCGACCTTGCGCCGCAGGTCCTCCCGCGTGGCGATGTCGGGGAATCGCGAGGGGCTGACGATGTCCGCTCCCTCGGGGAAGCCGCGCAGGGCGGCGATCTCCGCGGTCACCTTGCTCGCGGGCAGGTGCCCGCCCATGCCGGGCTTGGCCGACTGTCCGATCTTGATCTCGACGGCGTCGACCCGCTTCAGGTTCTCGGCGGTGGCGCCGTAGCGGTTGGGGACGTACTCGAAGATGAATTTATGGGCCAGGCCCAGGGCCTCGGGCAGGATGCCGCCCTCGCCCGAGCCCATGGCCGTGCCCGCCGCGCCGCTGCCGAGGGCCAAGGCGGAGTGGGCCTCCTTCGAAAGCGCCCCGAACGACATGTGACTGACGATGATCGGGGTGCCGAGGGCCAGGGGCTTTTTGGCCCGCGGCCCGATGACCGTCCGGGTGTCCACGGTCTCGTCGCGGTTGAGCGGCAGGCGGGCCAGCTGGGCGCCCTTGATCAGGATGTCGTCCCAGGACACGACGGGCTTGCGCGTCCGCATCGGCTCGACGACGGATTCGCCCGAAAGGGCCATGCGGTGGATGTCGGACATCCGCGTCTCGAGCTCGTCGGAGGCGCGGCGGAGGTCTTCGATCGATTTCGGCTCCCGGACGGGTTCGGCCGGCGCGGGCGGCGGCGCGGATTCGTCCTCGAGCTTGTCGAACTCCGACTTGGCCGCCGCGCAGACGGGGCAGATCCAGTCGGGGAAGAGGTCGTCGAAAAAGATGCCCTCGGTCTTCTCGTTGTAAACATATTGACAAATGCGGCAGCGGTATTTACCCATGGTCTCCCCGGCGACGGCCATCTTAACATCGATTACGGTGACAGACAACTGATCACTTGGCTTCTCTCCATAAGGGCAAGGCGATTATCCCGAGAACGGGTGGCCGGGGGCTAGTCCCCGGCCGTCTGGAGGCGGAAGGGGTACCCCACGGGGGGATGGGTGGAGCCGAAGCCGGGCGGGGACGCCACTGGACAGGACCCGTTCGGGGATAAGCGCTTCGAAATGGCTACAGGCGCCACCAGTAGGAGAACTTGACGAAGACGTTGTAGTTGTCCCGGATGAGGTGGCCGTACTCGTCCCGGAGGTAATTGTTGTCGAAACCCAGGAAGAAGACGGTGCCGGGCCGCAAGACCCAGCTCGCGAGGAGGCTGCCGAAGGCCTCCTTGTAGAAGAAGTTGTAGTCGACGATGGCCCGGAAGGACAGCGTCTTGCTGACCTGGTAGGTGGCCTTCTCGCGGACGACGTTGTAGTCCCAGAGCCGCTCCCCGCCGGCCGAGCGCCAGAAGGTCTGCTTGCTGAAATCCGTGCCGAGCTGGAGGCGCTTGCTGGGCTTGAAGGTCAGGGACACCCCGTAGGTGTTGCTGGTGCCCAGGAAGGCGTCGTCGGGATCGTAGTTGATGCTGTCGCCGGTCTCGAAGAAGAGGAAGAAAGGCATCCAGCTGATGACGATGAACTGCGACTCGATGCCGAAACTCTGCTTCTTGAAATCGACGTTGGCGAACCGCTCCAGGCCCGCTTCGTACCTGACGAAGACCTGGTTGAACTCGGTCAGCCGGAACTGGACCATGGGCCGGATCCAAGTGTCCTGCTTGACGCTGTCGGCGTAGCCGAAGCGCTGCCCGGCCTGGAGGCGGAGCTGGATCTGGTTGAGGAACTTCTTGTCCGTGTAGATGTGGTAGGAGGCGAAGCCGCCGGCGCTCCGGTAGTCGGTCCTGTTGACGAAGCCCAGGGAGGCCTGGAAATCCGGGTGGATGGCCTTGTAGAAGCCGCCCACCGAGAAGTGCTTGTTGGTGTAGTAGAGCTCGCCGTAGAGGCCCGGCGCGAGGTCCGTCCGGTCGCCCTCGAAGCTCGAGCTCGAGGCCAGGGCCTGGAAGTTGAAGAAGACCCGGTTCTTGAAGCGCAGCTGGCCGTCGAGGCCGCCGAGCCGGCTCCAGGTGCCGCCGCCGAGCTCCTTGTCGGTCAGGGTGAACCCCACGTAGGAGCCCTGGCCGACGTCGGCCTTGGTCCGGAAGACGTTGGAGAAGGACTTGGTATCGGGCAGGCCCTCCCCGCCGGAGATGTCCCAGAGGCTTTCGACGGGGTGCATGTCGTAGGCCGACAGCAGCCCGTAGGTGAAGCGTCCGGACTTGCCGGAGGCCTTGGCCCCGAAGATGGGGTCGTTGATCTGGCGGGTGTAGACCGTCTCGATCTCGGGCGAGTTGAAGATCTCCATGCCCTCCAGGAAGAAGGGCCGCTTCTCGTTGTAGCGCAGGGCGTAGCGGACGTTGTAATCGATCTTGGGCTCGTCGGCCTCGATCTGGCTGAAGTCGGGATTGGCCGTCAGGTCTACGGTCATGTTGGAGGAGACGCCGAGCTTGAAGTTGGCGCCCGGTTCGAAGGCCAGCTTCTTCCCTTCGACCGACGCCCCGCCCCGCGCGAGCGAGGTGACGAAGGGCATGACCTCGACGTTCCGGCTGTGCTCGACGGCGCCCTTGAGGATATAGGTCTGCCCGTTCGAGAGCAGCCCCGGGATGTCGCGGGAGAAGCTCGGGTACAGGATGATCTCCCCGGTCCGGGGCAGGTTGCGGCCGAGGACGATGTTCCAGGTCTTGAGGTCCTGGTCCGGGAAGCGCAGGCTCTTGAAGGGGATGGCCATCTCGACCGTGTAGCCTTCGGCGTCGACCTTGCCGTCGGAATAGAAGACCGTGTCCCAGCTGTCGTCCATGTTGTCGTTGCCGCCTTCCTCGACCCGCATCATGTCCATCTGGACGCCGGCGGGGTTGATGAGGAAGGAGAAGGCCCGGCGCTTCTCGTTGAAGGTGTCGATCATGGCGAAGACCCAGTCGTCCTCCATGCAGCCGTCGCGCTTGGTGATGGTACAGCGGACCTTGGACGGCTGAGAATCGAAGGCCCGGAAAGCGATGTAGAGGTGCTTCTCGTCGAAGCCGAGGTAGGCGACGGTCCTCTCGGTCGGGGCGCCGTTCTCCTTGGGCGCGAGCTGGATAAAATTCTCGACCTTGAGGGCCTGGGTCTCCCAGATGGGATTGTCGAGGACGCCGTCGATCTTGGGGGCTTCCGCCAGGCGCGGGATGCGGAGGGGCTCCTTGGCGGGCGTCTGGGCGGCCGGGGAGGCGGCGGCCAGGACGCCGGCATAGACGAGGGCCAACGATGTCAACAAGAGCGCTGTTCGTTTTTTCATGTCCGTCTTCCTTCTTTCGGATCGATCCCGTTCCCGATACCTTCCTCCCCTGTCATACGCCTGAGACACCGGGTCGTTTCTTTCTCCGCGCATAAAAGATGACGAAAGCGGTCCGGGAAAGGTTCCCCTCCGGGGGATAAGAGCCCGGGCGGGCGGTTGCGGTGGGGCTCGCGGACGCCTATAATACGCGGCGTAATCCCGGACCACGCGGAGGTGCGCCCATGATGACCATCCCGGACCCCAGATCCCCCCGTTCCGTCCTCGCCTTCCTCCTCCTGGCCCTGGTCCTGGCCGCGGCCGTGCCCCTGGTCTGCCAGACGCCCGCTCCGGCCGCGGACCGCTGGCTCGACGGCGCGCCCGACCGGGACGGCTCGGTCCGCCTGGTCGTCTTCAATCCCGAGACCTTCAACCTCCGCTGCCTGGACGCCCTGCGGAAGAACGGCGCCCTCGACGTTCCCGGCCTGACGGTCGTCGGCGTCTACCACGCCCGGCAGACCGACGACTTCGCCGACGCCCGCAAGTACGTGGCCGAGAACGGGCTCGACTGGATCAAGTTCCACGTCGTATCGGCCGAAATCAGCGAGCCGGTCCTGTTCAAGAGGAATCCCTGCACGCCCGAGTTCGAGCAGATCGTCCGGAAGGCCGACGGCGTCATCTTCTTCGGCGGCCCCGACATCCCGCCCTCGGTCTTCGGCGAGAAGACGCTCCTCCTCACCGAGATCAGCGATCCCTACCGCCATTACCTCGAGGCCTCGGCCGTCTTCCACCTGCTCGGGGGGTCCCAGGACGAGAAGGCCAAGCCCCTCCTCGACGGCCGTCCCGGCTTCCCCGTCCTCGGCATCTGCCTCGGCTTCCAAACGCTCAACGTCGGCACGGGCGGGACGCTCGTGCAGGACATCTGGACCGAGGCTTACGGCAAGTCGGCCGTCGAGGACGTCATCGCCCTCGGCCCCGAGCAGTGGCACAACAATCCCTACCGCTTCCTCTTCCCTCTCGACCGGGTCATGGGGGTCAATTACCACACGCTCCAGCTCGGCGACGCCAGCCTGTTCGTCAAGGCCATGGGCTTCAAGTCGTCGGACCACCCCCGCATCCGCAGCTCGCACCATCAGGCCCTCGAGAAGATGGGCCGGGACCTGGTCGCCGTGGCCAGCTCGCGCGACGGACGGATCATCGAGGCGGTCGAGCACAAGCGGTATCCGAACCTCCTCGGGGTGCAGTTCCACCCGGAGCACTATCTCCACTTCGACGCCGAGCCGCGCTTCCGGATGAAGCCGGGCGACCCGCCGACGAGCCTGAAGGCCATTCTCGAGGAGGCCCCGCCGAGCGCCGCCTTCAACAAGGCCATTTGGACCTGGTTCGCCTCGAAGCTCGTGGAGAGCCACGGCCGCTGACCCGTTCGCTTGTTTGACACCCCTCCGGGCGGCCGTTATCATGGATGCGTTCGTCAGGTCATGACCGCCCTGGCTCCAGGAGCGAGGTGAAACCGGGATGGCATCGTTCCGTTCTCTTTTCCGCCGGACCGGCCCTCCCCCCTCGCTCCGGCTCAAGAACGGGGACGCCTTCGCCGCCTGCGCCGAGCGGTTCGGGATCACGGCCCGCGAAGGCGAGATCGTCCGCCTGCTCCTCGAGGGCAAGGACAACAAGCGGATCACCGCGGAGCTCTTCATCTCCGACCACACGGTCAAGAACCACATCCACAACATCTACCGGAAGCTCGGCGTCCGGAACCGCGTCCAGCTCGTCCGGTGCTTCCAGCCCGCCCTCGAGGAAGCCGGCCGCGCCCCGGCCGCCGGGTCCGCCCTCGTTCCCGGCCCGACGTCTCGCCTTCGCCGGACGGCGCTCGCCGCGGTCCTCGTTCTCGGCGTCGCCGCGGTCGCCCTGGTCGCCTGGAAGCCCTGGCAGAGGGGAAAGGCCTCGGCCGTCCTGCCGCCGGCGCCGGCCCTGGCCGTCCTCGATTTCGAGAACGTTTCGGGCGACCCGGACCTCGACAAGTGGGCGACCGGATTCCCCACTCTTCTGACCACGGACCTCCTCCAATCGCGGCGTCTCCGGACGGTGGGCAGCGACCTCGTCTACGGGGCCCTCAGGAAGCACGGCCTCACCGCGAGCCGCCGCTTCTCGCGGGAGGAGCTGCGGCGCCTGGCCCGGGAGCTGAAGGCCGATTACCTCCTCTGCGGCAGCCTGATGAAGGCCGGCGGCGCCATCGTCGTGACGACCTTCCTCCAGGATGCCCGGACCGGGGAAACCGTCCGGACCGACCGGATCGTCTGCGCCGACGAACAGGCCCTGCTCGACGAGGCGGACGCGCTCGTCCGCCAGGTCAAGTCCGGGCTCGCCCAACGGTCGGCCGCGGCCGGGGAGGACGTCGACTTCGACGTCGAGGACCTGACGACGTCCTACGCCCTGGCCTACCGGTACTACGCGGAGGCCCTGCGCTACCACGGCACCGGCGATTACGAGCAGAGCCTCCTGATGCTGAAGAAAGCCGTCGAGCTCGATCCCCAGTTCGCCATGGCCTACCGGCTCATGTCCGTCGACGCCCGCAACCTCGGTTATTTCGCTCAGGAGATCGATTACATGCGGACGGCCTTCGATCTGAGCGGCCGTCTGCCCGAAAATTCCCGGGAACGCCACCTCATCCGGGGCGACTATTACAGTCTCTCGGAGTCCACCTTCCCCCTGGCCGTCGAGGCCTTCCAAACGGTCCTGGAGAGCCACCCGGACGACATCGTGGCCAACAACAACCTGGCCATGCTCTACTTCGATCTCGAGGATTTCGCGGCCGCGGCCCGGTGCGCCGAGGTCCCCATCCGCCGGGGCACGGACAGCCCCTTCCCCTATCACACCAGGGCGATCTCGCTGAACGCCCTGGGCCGGGGCGGGGACGCCGTCCGGCTGCTCGAGTCCTATCACGAGGAACACCCGGCCAACAGGCTGGTCTATGAGACCCTGCTCGACGTCCTGATCGACGACCGCGACGTCGCGGCGGCCGCGGCCGTGCTCGAAAAGGCCGTGGCCGTGTTCCCCGATCCCTCCTGGTCCTATTGGCGCGGCACGGTCCTGTTCCACGCTCATGGCGCCGCCGCGGCCCGGGAGGAGTTCCGCCGGCTCTTCCTCATGGAGGAGGCGCCCTGGTTCCTGAAGGCCCACGAGCGGCTCGGGTCCGTCGCCCTGGCGGAGGGACGGTTGCGGGAGGCCGCCGAGGAATTCGGGATCGGGGCCGAGGTGGCCGAAACGACCGGGCAGCACGATTGGGTGTCGAGCCTCCGTCTCAGCCGCGGCCAAGCCTATCTCGATGCCGGGGACGCCGCGGCCGCGCTGACCGAGGCGGGGAAGGCGGTCGAGGCGGCCCGCAGGGCGAGCCAGGGCTTCCGGCTCGCCGCGGCGCTCACCTTCCTGTCGACGGCTCAGCTCGCCGCGGGGGACGCCGCGGCCGCCGAAGCGACGGCGGCCCAGTCCCTGGCCCTGGCCTCGACCGGAAAGACCCCCCGGCTGCGGCGCGAGCACGAGTTCCTGAGGGGGCTCATCGAGCTCGAGGTGGGCCGGACCGCCGAGGCCGTCAAGCTCATCGGGAAGGCCGTTGCGATGATCGCCCGGCGCGACCACTTCGACGGCCGGATCTTCCTTTACGGCCGCGCTCTCGCCGCCGCCCTCGAGAGGGCGGGCGACGCCGCCGGGGCCGCCGAGGCCTTGAGAACGCTCGTCGCCTCGCCCGGGGATATCCTGCGCTCCGAAGGGCGCTACGCCCTGGCGGTCTTCGACCTGGCCCGACTCGACGAAAAGCTCGGACGGGCGGACGCGGCCCGCGAGGGCTATCGCGCGTTCCTCGATCTCTGGAAGGACGCCGAGCCCGGCCGGCGCGAGATAGAGGAGGCCCGGGGCCGCCTGTCGTCCCTGCCGGCGACCGCCGGCAAGGCCCGTTAGCGTCCCCGGGCCGGGGAAGGTAAGAAAAGGAGGGGTGGCCCGCCCCTCCGGGATAGGGGCGGGCCGTGACGGGCTCCGCGTCACTCCCCTCGCGGATCGACTAGAACGTGAACCGTACGCCGAAGCGCCCGGAAATGGGAGCCATGAAGCTGTAGGGCATCCCGAACCTCGGATCGAGGGGCTCGTCCGGGTCCGGCTGCCAGTCGAGAGAGAGAAGCGCCGCGTCGCCCGGCGAGATGTTGTACCGGTACTTCAGCGAATAGATCCGCTGGGCCGTCCGGGCGTTGAAGATGTTGTCGACGTTGACGTTGAACCGGAGCGATTTGCGGCCGCCCAGCCGGACTTCGTACTCGGCATAGCCGTTGGCAAAGAAAACGAACGGCGTCCGGCCCATGTTGCCCCGGTTGTAAGGGAAGTAGCCCACAGAATCGACATTCCATTCCTCGGTGATCGGGGTGCCGCTGTAGGCGTTGGCCACCAGGCCCACGGTCAGGCCGAAGGGCAGGGCGTAGCTGCCGTAGGCCTTGAGGGAGTGCGTCCGGTCGGTCGGCAGGGCGCCGTCGATCGGATTGAGCGCCTTGTCGTAGGACAGGTGCCACATGTCCCAGAACCTCTCGCCGTTCGGCGAGTTGCGGCCGTCCTCGTCGGACGAGGCCAGGCCGCTGTAGTTGCCGGCCAGCCGGCTGAGCGTGTAGGACACGCCGCCCTGCCAGCTGTGGCTGAAGCGTTTTTCGAGGGACAGGTTCATGGCGTAATAGTCCCGCTTGGCCTTGGGCGCGTCCGGGGTCCCGGGCAGGAGCAGGCCGCTCTCGCGGCATTCCTCGAAGATGTTGTGCATGAATTCGCTGCCGGGATTGCCGTAGTAGTAGTTCTCGATGGGGACGCCGACGTCCTCGATGGCCCAGAGGACTTTCTTGTTGACCAGACGCAGGGAGAGCGAGGCGTCCTCGGCCAGCTTCTTCTCGAGGCCGAAGGAGATCTCCCGCTGGGTGAAGGGCTTCATGTTGGGGTCGATGACGTCGAATAGGGGCGGGCGGAAGTCGATGACCGTGAGCAGGGTGCCGGGGAAATTGCCGTCGACGCCGATCTGGGTGTAATCCCAGTCGTCGAGGGTGTAATAGGCGCTCTGCCATTTGAAGCCGCCCAGGCCGTTGGCGCCCATGTTGAGCTTCATGACGTCCGTGAAGATGCCGAAGCTGCCGAAGACCTTGAGGTTCGAGTCGCCGAAGACGTCGTAGGCGAAGCC
>JBFYNT010000308.1:0-10955 GCA_041304225.1 Candidatus Aminicenantota bacterium | reverse complement strand
CCATGATTCCCTCCCTGATTGACATTTCGCGCCAGGAACACGACGAAGATATCTTCCCGTCGAGGCCAAGTCAAGGCGGGGCAGGGAAAATGGGGGACATGATACCTATTTCCCATTTAATAATTCGGAAATAGGTATCATGTCCCCCATTTTCGGTTGCGGGGGGAGCGGTGAATGTGGAGAATAGGGCTTCGCGCACCGCCACACAGGAGGCCCGTCATGAAGCCGATCACCCGTACCGCCCGCATCGCCGCGGCCCTGGCCCTCGCCTGCGCCCTCTGCGCCTTCGCCTCCGACCAAACCCCGGCCGTGGACTGGGACATGGTCGCCAAGATCCGCGAGGAGGGCTTGCAGCGCTCGCAGGTCATGGACATCGTCGGCTACATGACCGACGTCCTCGGCGCGCGCCTGACCCTGTCCGAGGGCATGACGCGGGCCCAGGTTTGGGCCAAAGCCAAGATGGAGTCGCTCGGCCTGGAGAACGTCGCGATCGAGCCGTTCATGGACTACGGCGCCGCCTGGGACAACGAATATTTCTCGCTCCACCTTCTCGAGCCCGACTATCAGCCGATGATGGGCTATCCCCTGGCCTACACCTCGGGCACGAAGGGCAAGGTCGTCTGCCCGGCCGTCATCGCCTCGGACATCCAGACGAAGAAGGACCTCGAGCGCTACCGGGGCAAGCTCAAGGGCGCCGCCGTCCTCTCGACGCCGCCCCTGGCGCTCGACATGGCCGCCCTGACCCAGGGCGTGTCGCGCCTGACGCCCGAGGAGCTCCGGCAGATGGAGGAGGCGGTCCTGCCGCGGCCCCAGCGAACGCCGCCGCTCCCGCCCGTGCCCAACCCCGACCTCCTCAAGGCCGAGGACCGGCTCGAGTTCTTCCGGGCCGAGGGCGCCGTCGCCGTCCTCCAGTGCGAGGGCGGCCAGCTCGGGATCGTCCGGGCCTTCTCCCGGCCCGGCGCCAACGAGGACAAGTGGTCGCGAGAGAAGACGCTCAGGACCCTGCCACTCATCGCCGTGACGCCCGAGCACTACAACCGGATATACCGCATCCTCAAGCGCGGCCTCCCCGTCAAGCTCGAGGTCGAGGTCCGCAACCGCGTCGGCGAGAAGGTCGAGAAGGCCTCGAACGTCCTCGGCGAGATCCCGGGCACGGACCTCCGCGACGAGGTGGTCATGCTCGGCGCCCACTTCGACAGCTGGCACGGCGCTTCCGGCGCGAGCGACACGGCCTCCGGCTGCGCCGTCGCCCTCGAGGCCGCCCGCATCCTCAAGGCCATCGGCGCCAAGCCCCGCCGGACCATCCGCGTCGCCTTTTGGGGCGGCGAGGAGCAGGGCCTGCACGGCTCGCGCGAGTACGTCCGCGCCCACTTCGGCGATCCCAAAGACCCGAAGATCGGCGCCAAGCCCGGTTACGAGACGTTCTCGGTCTACTTCAACCAGGACTACGGCGCCGGCCAGTTCCGCGGCGTCTACCTCCAGGGCAACGAGCGCGTCCGGCGGCTCTTCGCGGCCTGGATGGAGCCGTTCGCGGACTTCGGGATGACCGCGCTGTCCATCCAGAGCGTCGGCAGCACGGACCACGTCTCCTTCGACGCGGCCGGCCTGCCGGGCTTCCAGTTCATCCAGGACCGCATCGGCGGCACCTACGGGCACACCAACATGGACGTCTTCGACACCCTGCGCGCCGAGGACCTGATGAAGAACGCCGTGGTCGAGGCGGCCTTCGCCTGGCAGGCCGCCATGGCCGACCAGCGCATCGCGCGTAAGCCGCTGAAATAAAAGACTCTTTCCGATTGACACCCCCTGGGGCGCATGTTATCATGTGACCCCTTGTGGGGTGGCAGACACCCTTCAAATACATCAAACAGGAGGTTCTATAGGAATGGCGACACTGAAGGAAAAATTCTTCGCGAAAGTGGGTCCGATGCAGGCCCGGGTCAAGGCCCTGGCCAAGGACCACGCGACGGTCAACGTCTCCAAGGTCGACGTCGGCCAGGTCGTCGGCGGCGCCCGGGACATCATCTCGATGCTCTGGGACGTCTCGCTGCTCGACAAGTTCGAAGGCATCCGCTTCCGCGGCTACTCCATCCCCGAGCTCCGCGACAAGCTGCCCAAGGCCCCCGGCGGCACCGAGCCCCTGCCCGAAGGCATCTTCTATCTCCTCCTTCTCGGCGAGATCCCGACCTACGAGGACTGCGTCGCGATCACCGAGGAGTGGCGGTCGCGCAGCGTCCTGCCCCAGTACCTCATCGACGTCTTGAACGCGGTCCCCAAGGACACGCACCCGATGACCCAGTTCTCGTTGGCCATCCTGCAGCTCCAGAAGGACTCGGAGTTCGCCCGGCGCTACAAAGAGAAGATGCCCAAGAGCCAGTACTGGGACGCCATGTTCGATGACGTGATGAACATCCTCGCCAAGCTCCCGAACATCGCGGCCTACATCTTCCGCCGGACCTACTTCGACGGCAAGCACATCGCCCCCGATCCGAAGCTCGACTGGGGCGCCAACCTGGCCCACATGCTCGGCGTCAGCGGCGATCCCGCCTTCAAGGAGCTCATGCGGCTCTATCTCTGCATCCACAGCGATCACGAAGGCGGCAACGTGTCGGCCCACACCACCCACCTCGTCGGCTCGGCCCTGTCCGACGCCTACTACTCGCTGTCGGCCGGCATGGACGGCCTGGCCGGCCCGCTGCACGGCTTGGCCAACCAGGAAGTCCTGGCCTGGATCATGGACCTCATGAAGGAGTTCGGCGGCGTCGTCCCGACCAAGGAGCAGATGGAAAAGTTCATGTGGGACACGCTGAACGGCGGACGGGTCATCCCCGGGTACGGCCACGCCGTCCTGCGCAAGACCGACCCCCGCTACGTCGCTCAGCGCGAGTTCGCCCTCAAGCACCTGCCGGACAATGACCTGTTCAAGATCGTCAGCCTGATCTACGAGGTCGCGCCCGACGTCCTGACCAAGCACGGCAAGACCAAGAACCCGTGGCCGAACGTCGACGCCCACTCCGGCGTCCTGCTCTATTACTACGGCGCCAACCAGTTCGACTTCTATACGGTGTTCTTCGGCGTGTCGCGCGCCCTCGGCGTCCTGGCCCAGCTCATCTGGGACCGCGCCCTCGGCCTGCCGATCGAGCGGCCCAAGTCCGTCACGACCGAATGGCTGGAGACCTTCATCAAGGAGAACCCTCCCGCCCCGGCCGCCAAGTAAGCGCCTCGTACCTAACGCAGACGCAAGGGCCGCCGTCCCGGAGGACGGCGGCCCTTTTTTTTTCTTCCAGAAGGTATCTGGTCTTCACAAACGCCGATCTTCCCCTGGGCGTGTGAAGACCTGGCCCCATTCGGGCCCTCAAAGACGGGCCAGGCGAAAGTACTTGACGATGTCCATGAAATCGGCCGACGTGAAGGCCACCGTCCGCTCGCCCGTACGGTCCGCGCCGGGGATGTAGGAGGCCCGGCGGGCCTGGTTCTCGTCGGCGAAGACGATCTCGAGCTTGTACGGTGAGGACGGCTTGTAGGATTTATAGGCCTTGAGGTTCTGGAGGGCCGTCCGGACGCCGTTCTGGATCATCTCCCGGGCTTTGGATGGGTGGATCATGGAGGCCGCCGGGCCCATTCCGTCCTTGACCGCAGCGGTCCCGATCGGCCCGATGACCTCCTGGATCTGCTTGCAGATCGCCGCATCGCCGGAGAGGAAGACGACCGGGACATCGAAGTAACCGGCGATGGCCGCGTTCCAGCCGCCTTCGGGCTGACGCACGCCGTTGAGGATGACGTCATAGAGGGACAGGCTCATGGTGTGCTTGAGAACGGCGTTCGGCGTGCCTATCCGGGCGTGGTAGCCGACGAAGACGACGGCGTCGAACGTCCGGTCGAGGCCCTCCATCATGCTCAGCGGGCCGTTCCACTCGCGGATGAGCCGGGCCCGCGGGTCGATCTGGTCGGGCAGGATGTTCCGGGCGCTGTCGTGGGCGTCGCGGACGACGACCTCGGTCGCCCCGGCTTCGAAGGCCCCGGCGACGGCCGCGTTGGCCTCCCCGGTCATGAGCGTCCGGAAGAGCTGATAATCCGGCCCGCCCTGGGACGTCTCGTCCCAGTGGATGAGCCCGGCGACGCCCTCCATGTCGACCGAGATGAACACCTTGAGCTTCTTCCCCGGCGCCTGGCCGGCGACGGCAAACATCGCGACGAGAAGAACGGCGATCAGGATGGTCAGGGATCTTTTCATGGGACCTCCTCACCGGGCGCTATGGGCCCAGCCACGATGAGGGGATTGTCGCACCGATAAAGCGGGGACACAATACCTACTCACCGATTTGGACGGCCGTCAGCCTTCCGGCGGCATGGGCGGGTGCCAGGTCTTCACGTCTCCAGGGGAAAAACAGCGGTTGTGAAGACCAGGTACCGTCTTTGATCAGCGGATGAGGCGGTCGAAGACGGCGGCGGGGGCTTCGACCGGCAGGCCGGCCGCGGCGGATTCGCTGAACGCCCGCGCCCCGCCGGCTTCGACGCCGGGCCCGCAGACCGCGTAGGGCACGGGACCGCCGGCGTGGGTCTTTATGGCGACCGGCGTCTCGTGGTCGGTGGCCACGATCACCCGCACGTCACCGGCCTTCTCCGCCCAGGCCAGGATCTCGCCCACGACGGACCGGTCGAACTCCTCGATGGCCTGGACCTTCTTGTCGACCCGGCCCTCGTGCCCCATCTCGTCGGGCGCCTCGACGTGGAGATAGACGAAATCCTCCCCGGCGAGCGCGGCCCGGGCCGCCGCGACCTTCCCCGCGTAGTTCGTGCCGAGGTAGCCGGTCGCGCCCTCGACCAGCCGGACCCGGAGCCCGGCTAAAACCCCCAAGCCCCGCACCAGGTCGACCGCCGAGATGACCGAGCCCGTGAGCCCGTATCGCTCTTTCAGCGTCGCCAGCGTCAGGGCCCGGCCCTGGCCCCAGAGCCAGATGTCCGTCGCCGCGTTCTTCCCGGCCGCCGCGCGCGTCCGGTTGACGGGATGCCCCGCCAGGGCCGCCCGGGCCCGGGCCATCAGCTCCAGGACGATCTCGCGACCCGGGCCTTTCGGCAGATGGGGCTCCCACGGCCGCCCGGAGATGTCGTGCGGCGGCGTGCACTCGAGCCCCGGCGGGAAGTCCGCGATCACCGTCAGGTGCCGGTAGCTCACACCCGGGTGGAAGCGGACCTTCGGGCTCCCGAGGGCGGCCTCGAGGTCGAGGACGATCGGCCGCGATTCGTCCGTCCCGATGTGGCCGGCCGAGTAGTCGGCCATGAGGCCGTCCCTCAGGGTCACGAGGTTGCAGCGGAAGGCCGTGTCGCCCGGCCCGAGCGCGACGCCCAGGCTGGCCGCCTCGATCGGCCCGCGGCCCTGGAAGTGAGCGGCCGCGTCGTATCCGAGGAGGGACATATTGGCCACGTCGCTTCCCGGCGGCAGGCCCACGGGCACCGTTTGGATCCGCCCGAGGCGGCCCCGGGCGACGACCCGGTCCATGTTCGGCGTGGCGGCGAATTCGAGGGGGGTTTTGCCGCCGAGCTCGGGGACGGGCCGGTCGGCCATGCCGTCGCCGACGAGGAACGCGTATTTCACGGGACGACGTCCATGACGATATCCTTCATTTCGGAGATGTCCGCGACCCGCGTATGCCGCTCTGGCTTCTCACGCAGCCCGCGGACGGCCCGGTGCACGGGAACGCCCGAGACCTCCCGGAGCCGCTCGAGGGCCGCGAACTCGTCCTCCGGCCGCTCCCCGGTGATCGCGGCCAGGACATCGCCCGAGAACTTGTAGGGCGAAGCCGTCGAGGCGACGATCACGGGCGGGCCGTCGGCCCCGAGCCCGCCTCCGTCCGCGATCTGGTCCTCGCACACCGCAACCGCGACGGCCGTGTGCGTGTCGACGAGGTAGCCCGTCTCGCGGAAGACGCCGCGGATCGTCGCGAAGACCCGCGGCTCGTCGACCCAGCCCGGCACGACGACCTCGGCCAGGGCGTCGCGCATCGCCGGGCCGATCGCGAACCGGCCCGTCCGCCCGAGCTCGTCGAACCAGCCCCGGACGGCGGCGGCGTCCCCGCCGGCGGCGTGGAAGAGGAAGCGCTCGAGGTTCGAGGAGATGAGGATGTCCATCGACGGCGAGGAGGTCCGGTGGAACTCGCGCCTAAGGTCGTAGACGCCGGTCCGGAAGAAATCCGTCAGGATGTGGTTCCGGTTCGAGGCGCAGACGAGCTTGCGCACCGGCAGGCCCATGGCCCGGGCGTACCAGCCGGCCAGGATGTTGCCGAAGTTTCCGGTCGGGACGCACAGGTCGACCTCGCCGCCCGGCGCGACCGCGCCGCGCGCGACCAGGGCCCCATAAGCGTGGACGTAATAGGCGATCTGCGGGCAGAGCCGGCCCCAGTTGATGGAGTTGGCCGACGAGAAGACGACGTTCTTCCGGGCCAGCCGCTCTCTCAGCCCGGCGTCGTTGAACAGGGCCTTGACGCCCGTCTGGCAGTCGTCGAAGTTGCCCCTCACGGCCACGACCCGGGTGTTGGCGCCTTCGGTCGTCGCCATCTGGAGGCGCTGGATCTCGCTGACCCCGCCGTGGGGATAGAACACGACGATCGAGACGCCCGGCCGGTCCCGAAAGCCCTCGAGGGCCGCCTTGCCGGTGTCGCCCGAAGTGGCCACCAGGATCAGGGTGTGGGTCCGGTCGTCCCGGGCGGCCTTGGCCGCGGCGATGAAGAACGGCATGATCTGGAGGGCCACGTCCTTGAAGGCGGCCGTCGGGCCGTGCCAAAGCTCGAGGACATGGCGCCGCGCGTCGAGGGACCGCAGGGAAACGACGTCGGGATGGTCGAAGGTATCGGGAGTGTAGGCCTCGGCCACGCAGCCCTCGAGGGTCGGCCTGGAGAAGTCGTCGAGGTAGGGGGCCAGGACGCGGAGGGAGGTGTCGCGGAACGACGCCCCGGCCGCCCCGCCGGCCGCGAGCGGGGGGACGCCGCCGGGGACGTAGAGCCCGCCGTCGGGGGCGATGCCCCTGAGAATGGCCTCGGAGGCCGTGACATCCGGCGTCCCGCCGCGCGTGCTCAGATAGCGCATGGCCTCTCTCCGTTCCTCCGCCGGCACTATATCCACCTGCCGCCCGGCCTGTCAAGAAAGCCGGCTTGACTCGCCGCCCCGCTTCTTTATATGCTAAGGGCGCAGTTTCGACTGTGTCATGCCGTTTGCCTCAACATCGACCGCCCGTCCGCTAGACCGGTTTTCTATCCGCCTATCCATACTGGAGGACCCATGAGCTCCGCCCCCACCTATTCGCCCGGCGTCATGAAGTACGTCGAGGCCGCCCAAAAGCTCCTGGCCGAGCGCGACGCCGCGCTGGCCCGGATGAGGACGATGAAGTTCGACACCATCGCCGTCCACGGCCTCTACACCGTCGAGGAGTCGCTCAACCGGAACCAGGGCGCCATTATCGAGCCCCTCTACCTCTCGACCTCCCAGGCCTACGCCGACTCGGACGAGCTCGAGGCCGCCCTGGCCTACCTCGTCCCGACCTGGTGCTACTCGCGGATCGCCAATCCGACGACCTACTACCTCGAGTGGGTCCTGGCGCTGCTCGAGGGTTACAGGGCGGGCTGCGACACCTCCTGCTGCGTCACCGCTTCCGGCATGGGCGCCATCATGTCCGCCGTCGATCCCCTGCTGGTCAAACAGAAGGACGGGCCGGAGCGGATCAACTTCGTCTCCTGCATCCAGGTCTACGGCGGCACCTTCCAGCAGTTCTCGCTGCGCAAGATGAAGGAGCGGGGCATCGAGTGCCGCTGGGTCCGCCACCCCTGGGACATCGAGGACTGGAAGTCGCATATCGACGAGGACACCCGCTTCCTCTACATGGAGATGCCCTCGAACCCCCAGCAGTCGTTCACGGACGTCAAGGCGATGGCCGACCTGGCCCACTCCTGGGGCATCCCGCTCATCATCGACGCCACCTGCGCGACGCCGGCCCTGATGCGGCCCATCGCCCACGGGGCCGACATCGTCGTCCATTCGCTGACCAAGTCGATCACCTCGGGCGGCTTCGCCGTCGGCGGAGCGCTTATCAGCCGCAAGCCCATCACGACCAAGGTCGTGAACGACCATCCCCTGTTCAAGGCGAGCTACGCCGAATACGTCAAGTTCCTGCCCTACCGGGACAACGGGCCGGCCTCGGCCCCGACCAACGCCATCTTCGCCCTCAACGACCTGCGGACCCTGCGGTCGAAGATGGATGTCGTCAGCGCCAACTGCCAGAAGGTGGCCGAATGGCTCCAGAAGCACCCGAAGATCTACCAGGTCGACTACCTTGGCCTGCCGAGCTACCACCTCCACGAGGTCGCCAAAAAGTACATGAAGCTCGTCGACTCCGATGACGGGACGGGCCGCGAGATCAACCGCTACGGCCACCTGATGAGCTTTCGCGTCGACGGCCCGCCGGAGAACGCCCGTAAGGTCTTCGACGGCTTCAAGATGATCTTCAGGGCGACCGACCTCGGCCGGATCAAGAGCGTGGCCACCATACCGGCCATCTCGACCCACCAGCAGCAGGGCGAGGAGGCCCGCCGGATGGCCGACGTGCCGCCCCAGCTCATCCGCCTGTGCGTCGGCGCGGAACACCCCGACGACGTCATCGCCGACCTGGAACAAGCGCTGAAGCCCGTCTGATGGGCGCCGAGAAGCTCCTGATCCGCGGCGGCGGCGACCTGCGCCTGCGGGGCGAGGTCCGCATGAGCGGGGCCAAGAACGCCGTCCTGCCGGCCATCGCCGCCTCGCTGCTGACGGGCGAAGAGCTGCGGCTCACCAACGTCCCCCGGGTCAAGGACGTCGAGACCATCCTGACCCTCATCGCCGACCTCGGCGGCTCCGCCAAGGCCGCCGGCGACGCCGTCTCCCTCCGCGTGCCGAAGATCCGCTCGGACGAGGCCTCCTACGAGCTCGTCCGGGCCATGCGCGCCTCCATCCTCGTGCTCGGCCCGCTCACGGCCCGCTTCGGCAAGGCCGTCGTCGCCCTGCCCGGCGGGTGCGCCATCGGCTCGCGGCCGATCGACCTCCACATCGCCGGGCTGCAGAAGCTCGGCGCGCGGATCACCCTCGAGCACGGCTACATCCGGGCCGAGGCCGAGCGCCTCCGCGGCGCCGAGATCGTCTTCGAAAAGAAGACGGTCACGGGGACCGAGAACCTGCTCATGGCCGCCGCCCTGGCCAAGGGCGAGACCATCCTCCGCAACTGTGCCTGCGAGCCCGAGGTCGCCGACCTGGCCGTCCTGCTCAACAAGATGGGCGCGAAGATCGAGTGGGTCGACGCGGAGACGGCCCGCATCCACGGCGTGAAGGAGCTCGGCGGGGCGGCCCACGCCATCATCCCCGACCGGATCGAGACGGGCACGTTCCTCGTCGCCGGCGCCTTGACCTCCAGTGATTTCCTCATCCGCGGCGTCGTCCCCGAGCACGTCCAGAGCGTCGTCGACAAGCTCCGGGCGGCCGGCGCCACCGTCGAACCCGAGGGCGAGTCGGCGCTCCGCGTCGTCGGGACGGGCGAGGTCCGGGCCCAGGACATCACCACCTCGCCCTATCCGGGATTCCCGACCGACATGCAGGCCCAGTTCATGGTCCTCCTGACCCAGGCGGCCGGGACGTCCATCGTCACCGAGACCATCTTCGACCGGCGCTTCTCCCACGTCAACGAGCTCGTGCGGCTCGGCGCCTCGATCGAGGTCCAGGGCGACAAGGCCGTCGTCAAGGGCCGGACGCCGCTCTCCGGGGCCGAGGTCGTGGCCACGGACCTGAGGGCCTCGGCCGCGCTCGTCCTGGCCGGGCTCGTCGCCGCCGGCGAGACGACCGTCACCGAGATCGAGCACCTCGACCGCGGCTACGAGCGCATCGAGGAGAAGCTCCGCGGCCTGGGGGCCTCGATCGAGAGGGCCCCGGCATGAGCGGGGAGCCGGTCGCGGACTGCCTCTTCTGCCGCATCGTCCGGCGGGAGCTCCCGTCCAAGGTCGTCTACGAGGACGAGCGCCTCTTCGTCTTCGAGGACATCCATCCCAAAGCGCCCGTCCACGTCCTCGTCGTCCCCAAGCGCCACTTCTCCTCCTTGGAAGAGGTCCCCGAGGGCGAGGCCGCCCTGCTCGGCGAGATCCTGCTCCGGGCCCGGACGCTGGCCCGGGAGAAGGGCGTCGGAGCGAGCGGCTACCGGATCGTTCTCAACACGGCCCGGGACGCGGGCCAATCGGTCTTCCACATCCACTTCCACGTCCTCGGCGGCCGGCTCCTCCACTGGCCGCCCGGGTAGAACGGGAGAACGCGGCAGGCGGCGCGGCATGGCTTACCTCATCGACGGCAACAACCTGCTCGGCCGGATCGCGCCGCACGAGCTGAGGGAGCGCACGGGCCGCGACGGCCTGGTCGTCCGCCTGCTGGCCTTCCAACGCGTCACCCGGGCCCGCGTCCACCTGGTCTTCGACGGGAATCCCGAGGAGAGCCGGACCGACGTCCCGGTCAACGACAAGTTCACCATCCACTACCCGGGCGCGGGCCAGAGCGCCGACGACGTCATCCGCGACATGATCGAGGCCCAGGCCGACCGGCGCCGGTTCTTCCTCGTCACCTCCGACCGGGCCCTCCGCGAGCTGGCCAAGAAACGCGGCATCGAGTCCCTCACGTCCGACACGTTCGCCCGCGAGCTCAAGGCGGCGATCAAGGAGGGCAAGACGCGGCGCGAGCTCGAGAAGCGGACGGAAGCCCCGTCCTCGCTCGAGATCGATCTCTGGGGCGAGGTGTTCAAATCCAAACCATGACCAAAAGCTTCTCGATCGTCGGCTCGGGGCGGTTGGGGACGGCGCTCGCCGCGGCGCTCGCGCGGCGGGGCTGGACCGTGGGGCTCATCGTCGACCGCGACCCGCGCGAAGCGCGCGGCAGCCGCCGCGTCGTCGGAGCCGGGC
>JBFYNT010000307.1:0-6444 GCA_041304225.1 Candidatus Aminicenantota bacterium | reverse complement strand
GTACTTGACCTTGTCGAAGAGCTGCTTGCGCGTGTCGTCGGACTGGTACCAAATGGTGTCGTGGCGGGTGATGCCTGTGCGGTGCGAGAGCATGTCGCGCAGGGTGACGGTGTTGTCGAGATCGTTGTTGTAGAACTTGATGGAAGGGACGGACTCGCGGACCGGCTTGTCCCAGGTGAGCTTGCCCTCCTCGACGAGCAGGCCCGCGGCGACGGCCGTGAAGAGCTTGGTGTTCGAGGCGATCTGCTGCAGGGTCGCCGGGGTGTAAGGCAGCTTCTGGCCGTGATCACGAAAACCGTAACCCTTGGCGAAGACGAGCTTGTCGCCTTTGACCACGCCGACGCCGATGCCGGGGACGTTCCAGTCCTTGAGGACCTTGGCCATGTAGGCGTCGAAGTTGCCGAGCTTCTTGACGACGACCGGGTCCTGGGCCTGGATTTGCGCGGCGAGCCGCGGCGCCAGGGACGCGAACAGGGCGAGGACGACAAGGAGCGCGGCGGCGCGCGGAACGAAACCGGGGCGGGCGGCGGATCTCATGCGGTGTCTCCTTCCGTTACGACGGATCGGTCGGACTTTCAGGGAGGATAATAGGCGCGTCCCCGGCCGGGTGTCAAGACGAACGGCGCCGCGGCCTATCGGTTCCGGATCGACTCGTCGCGCCGGCCGTCGTTGTAGAGGCCGACGAGCTTGGCCGGGCGGCCGGCGGCATCGAACTCCACCTTGATCCGGAACCAGACGGTGCCCTGGATGAAGAACGTGTCCTTGGTCAGGGCCAGGAGAGGCCGGGGCTCCGGCGCCGTGCCCGCCTCGCGGAAATAGTGGAGCCGTCCGTCCTTCACGGAGAGCCGGCGGGCCCCGTAGCCCCCGGCCAACGCTTCCACATAGTCCCCGTCGAGGGCTACCGGATTCTGGGCGGCTTCGAGATAATCCAGGTCCCAGCGGATATTCTTCGGTTCGACCTTGTCTTCTTCGGCCCCTTCGGCGGCCAGGTAGTATTTCCTGGCCTTCTCGAAATCGCCCAGGAGCAGGGTGGCCCGGGCCAAGTCGAAGGCCGTTTGTCCGGACCTCGGCTTCTCCCGGTAGACGGACTCGAGCAGAACGACAGCCTCGGCGGGCAGGCCTTCCTCGTCCATGAGGCCGGCTAGGTCGCCGAGGGTTTCCAATGTCAGGTCCTTGGGGTCCTTTTTCCGCATCTCGGGGAGAAGGTCGATGAGCCTCGCGGGACCGCCCTCCTTCGCTCCGCGGAGAAGAGCGTAGAACGCCGAATCGAAGCGCCGGTAGTTGAGATGAGCGTTGCCTAAAGCCTGTCCGCCGACGCTCCGTCCCACGACGTCCGGGCAGATGCTCAGGCCGTTGAAGCTGTTGGTCAGGTAGACGACCGCGGCCTTCGGCCCGGGATAGGCGATGATGTAGTTGCGGAAGATCCCGTAATCGCCCCACTGCCAGAAGGCCTTGCCGTTGGCGTCGTTCTGGAGCCCGAAGCCCAGGCTCCAGCCCAGGCTCTTGTCCTCGTTCAAGGAAATGAAGGAGCCGAGCATCGTCTTCGCCGTGGCCGGTTTGAGACCTTCGCCCGCGAGGACGGCGCAGACGAACTGCGCATACTCGCCGGCCGTGGTGTACAGGCTGGCGGATGAGATGGCCTCTTCGCGCTTCCGGAAGCCCTGGGGCTTGCCGAAGAGGGAGTGGCCGTTGGCCATGACCGCCTCGAAGGCCGGCCGCCACACCATGCCGCTCCGCTTCATGCCCAGGGGATCGAGGACGTATCTTTGCATGATGGCCTCGAGCTTCGCGCCCTTGAGCTTCTCGACGGCCTTCTGCAGGAGCTCGTAGCCGCCGGCGGAATATTTCCACTGCGTGCCGGGCTCGAAGAACACGGGTACGACCTCGCCCCCTTCGCCGTGGGGGAGGCCCGCGGAATGGCTGAGGATGTGGCGGGCCGTGATCCTCTCGAACCAGTCCCGCTTGAAGCCCGGCGCCTCGAGGGAATGGCCGAGGTGCGCCTCGAGCTCCGCGCGGGTGAAGTAGGTGTGGACGGGCTTGTCGAGATCGACGAGCCCCTCGTCCACGAGCTTCATCACGGCGTAGGCGAAGAAGGGCTTGGTCAGAGAGGCGGCTTCAAAGAGCGTTTCGTTCGTGACCGGAGCGCCGGTCTCGGCATTCGTGACCCCGAAGGTCAGTTCCCAGGCCACGCGTCCGTCCCTGACGAGGGCGATCTGCAGGCCGGGGATGCCGGCCTTGTCCATGAGGACCGGGATCTCCTTGCGGAGGTCGGAGGCGACCGCCTCGGCGCTTTTATTAGAAAGAAGCGGAGGACGCCCGGCGCTCCGGTCGCATCTAACGGCCAGGACGACGGACCCGAGAAGGACGATCGCGGGGAGCGCGAGGACGGAGGCTTTTTTCATGGCTGGACTCCTTTGCCGGAACAGAACGGCCCTTGTTCATATAGACGCGGGCAGGGCGATGACGGTTGCCTGCGGGAACTCGGCTACCTCGCGTCGCGGATGATCCGGCCGCCGACCATGGTCAGGAGGACTTCCGTCTTCGCGATCTCGCGGGGATCGATCTCGAAGACGTTCCGCGAGAGGATAATGAGGTCGGCCAGCTTGCCGGGCTCGAGGGAGCCTTCCTCCTTCTCCCGGTGCATGGCGTAGGCGCCGCCCAAGGTGTAGGCGTAGACCGCCTCGGCGATAGAGACCTTGTGTTGGGGGAGCCAGCCGCCGGCCGGAAGGCCGTCGAGGTCCCGCCGGGTCACCGCGACCTGCAGGCCCGGCCAGGGGCTGAGGGTCACGACCGGCCAGTCGCTGCCAAAGGCCAGGCGGCCGCCGCCGTCGAGGACGGCCTTCCAGGCGAAGGCGCGCTGTTCGCGCTCGGGGCCGGCGTTCTTGATCCAGCTCGCTATCCAGCCGGGCTCGGGATTGGCGTGGAGGGGCTGGAAGCTGCCGATGACGCCGAGCCGGCCGAAACGGGCGATGTCGGAGGCGGCGATGTCCTCGGCGTGCTCGATCGTGTTGCGGACGTCCGGGTTCCCGGCCGCCCTCTGGCCCTCTTCGTAGGCGTCGAGGCTCAGGCGGATGGCCGCGTCGCCGATGGAGTGGGTCGCGACCTGGAGGCCCCGGGCGTTGAAGGCGGCCACGGCCCGCTTGTAGGCTTCCGGCTCCCAGAAGAGCTTGCCCTTGTTCTCCTTCTGGCCCTCGTAGGGATCGAGCATGGCCCCGGTCCCGGAATCGATGACGCCGTCGAGCATGAGCTTGATGCCGTCGACGGCCAGCCATTCGTCGTGGTACTTGGCCCGGGCCTCGTCGTAGGCCTTCCAGGCGGCGTCCGTCGGGCCGGGCTCGTCGATCCACATGGCGACCGTCATGCGGACGGTCAGGGCGCCTTCGTCGCGGAGCTTGCCGAGGAGGTCGAGGGCCTCGAACTCCCCGCCGAGCCCGCGGACCCGGACGACGCCCCGCCGCGCGGCCTCCGCGAGGCCCCGGCGGAGGGAGGCGAGCGTCTCTTCGGGCGTCGGCTCGGGGATGAATCTCGAGACCAGGGACGAGGCTTCCTCGAGCAGGGCGCCGGTCGGCTCGCCCGAGGCGTCGCGGACGATCCGGCCGTTGGCCGGGTCCTTGGTCGAGCGGTCGATCCCGGCCAGCGCCAGGGCCCGGCTGTTGACCCAGCTCGAGTGCCCGTCGGCGCAGCGCATGAAGGCCGGGCGGTCGTCGACGATCTCGTCGAGGAGCTTCTTGTCCGGCATGTTGCCGGGAAAGGCCGGATACATCCAGCCGCGCCCTTGGATCCAGCCCGTCCCGCGATCGGCCTCGACGAAGGCCCGGATCCGGCCCTGGATGTCCTCGACCGTCTTGGCCCCGGCGAGGTCGATGCTCGACAGGTTCGCGGAGCCGCTGACGAAGTGGACGTGGCTGTCCTCGAATCCGGGCAGGACCAGGCGCCCGCCGGCCTCGATGACCTTGGTGGTCTTGCCCCGGTGGCGCCGGGCGTCCTTCGCGGACCCGACGAAGAGGATCCGCCCGTCCTTGACGGCGACGGCCTCGGCCCAGGGCCGGGACGCGTCGACCGTGTAGACCCGGGCGTTGGTGACGATGGTGTCGGCCGCCGGGCCCTTCTTCGCGCAGCCGCCTTGAAAAGCCAGGAGGACGGGGAGCAGCGTGAGATAGAGGACGCGGGCAGGGCGGGATATCCGGGGCGTGTTGTTCATGGCCCGCATTATAGCCCATCCCGGCGGCGGATGTCCCCCCCGGGGACGCCGGCCTCCGGCCGGACGGCCGAAAAAACGGTGGCTTTTTGGCCCGGATTTTGATATAAAGACCTCTGGCAACGATCCGCCACGGACACGACACCGAGTTCTAGAGGAGAAGGCCATGGGTCACATGCGCAAACAGATGCTCATTCAACAGAAGGCGTCCTATGAGCAGACGCTGAAGGAAAGGCTGGCCGTCCTGGCCAAGAAGGGCAAGGCCGCCAAGCCCGACAAGGACACGATCGTCAGGCAGCTGAAAGCCGATATCCGGACCATCGGCCGTCGGCTGGCCGCCATCGCGGCGATCGAGAAGAAGACCGCGGAGCTGGCCAAGATGAAGGCCGACAAGGCGGCCGCCCCCAAGCAGGAAGCCGCCAAGGCCGAAAAGCCCAAGAAGGGCGGCGACGAGCCCAAGGCCAAGAAGCCGAAGGCGGAGAAGCCCGCCAAGCCGAAGGCCGAAGCGCCGAAGGAAGAAGCGGCGCCCAAGGAAAAGCCCGAGCCCAAGGCCTGATCTCGCGGCCCCCGAGCGGGGCTTTATCATAACTTAACATTCCCGCGCTATATCGGTCGTGACGGATTGCTTTTTCGAGGAGAGAGCGTCATGACCGAAACGACAGGCAAGACCCGCGTCCTTTTCGTATGTGTCCACAACAGCGCCCGAAGCCAGATGGCCGAGGCTTTCCTGAACGACCTGGCCGGCGACCGTTTCGAGGCGACGAGCGCCGGGCTCGAGCCGGGCGCGCTCAATCCGCTCGCGGTCGAGGCGATGGCGGACGCCGGCCTCGATATCTCGAAGAACGCGACCAAGAGCGTGTTCGACATCTACACGAGAGGGGCGCTCTTCGGCTATGTCATCGCCGTCTGCGACGCCGAGGCCGCCCAGCGCTGTCCCACCTTCCCGGGCATCACCCGTACGATCGTCTGGAGCTTCCCCGATCCGGCTTCGTTCGAAGGGCCTTGGGAATCACGACTGCTGAAGACGATAAACGTGCGTGACGCCGTCAAGGCCAAGGTCGAGGAGTTCATCCGGCTGACGGCCGAGGGCAAGCTCGACGGCCTCGATCCTGCCCTCAAGAGATAGGGTGTCGACCTAGGCGGCGGTCTCGGCGCCCTCGAGCAGCCGGCCGACCCGGTCGGCGAGCCCGTTCTGGTAGTGGAGATAGAGGGCGCCGGGGATGCCCGTCCCCGAGACCGCCTCGATCGCCTTCCTGATCAGCCAGCGCGAGAACGTCGGCGCGCCGGCTTCCCTCTTGGCCATCTGACGGATGATCCCATCCAAGACGGCGTTCCCCGTGTCCATGGTCAGGGATTCCTTGGCGTGGAGCCAGCTCGCTTTGTCGAACAGGGCCCGGACGCGAAGTGAGGTCTCCGCCTTGAGGCGGGGGAGCGTGAGGTCGGCCGGGCAGAGATGGGAGCGCCGGGCGGCGATGTTCCCGAAGAATTCCCCGAACGAATCGCCCCGCGCCAGGGTGAAGGCCCGCCCTATCTCGCCGACGTGGCTGTCGGTCCCGGCCGTGACGCCCTTGCCGAGAGTCCGGGCCAGCCGGAGCGCCTGGGCGTTGATGCGGCCGATCCGGCCCATGTTGTACTCGAGGACCGGGAAGAGCGGGGCGATGTCGATGACGGCCCGCAGGTCCGGCGTCTCGCCGGGCTCGTGCCAGAAGGGGTGATTGAAGGCGTAGGGCAGGCCCTCGGTCCGGAGGTAGTCCGTCAGGGCCACGATATCGCGCGCGCCGTTGGCGATGGCCTCGATCTCGCGGAACTGGCGCCGGTCCAGGGTGTAGACGTTGATATGGACGGTGTGGCCGACGTTCCGGAGGTCGAGGATCTTGACCTCGACCGCCGGCACGAGGCCCTCGCGGGTCCAGCCGATCTGGTCATAGGCGGCCATCGTGTCGTGGTCGGTGAAGGCGACGTAGGTCATGCCCAGCCGGCGGGCCTCCTCGTAGAGGCGGAGCGGGTCCGTCTGCCGGGTCGGGATGACGTCGTAGGAATGAAGGGTGTGGACATGGAGGTCCGCGGCCTGCCAGCCCGAGGCCAGCAGGCCGCGGGCCTCGCCGGGGTCAAGGAGGGAGGGATCTCCGGGAGCGTGTCTCTGTCTGGCGTTCATGATCTTTCCGTTCTTCGCGGACATTGTCGTCCCCGCCGGTTAAGCCCGGATGAAGGGCCGGTCAATTCTCGGTTAAGTCTTTCTGAACAAA
>JBFYNT010000306.1:0-3794 GCA_041304225.1 Candidatus Aminicenantota bacterium | reverse complement strand
GCCTTCGTCCGAAGCCGGCTCGGCCGCCGCGCCGGCGCCGCCGCTGAACATACGCAGGCTGACGAGCGGCACATCGGCGTTCCGAAGGTGGTAGACCGTGAGCCCGTTCTTGAGGACGATCTTCCGGGGCGCGGGAAGCGGGGAAGCGGCCGCGAGCGCCGCGGGCAGCGCCAGCAGGCCGGCCAGGCCGAGAGCGAGGGCCGTCCGCACAGGGGTCTTCACTTGGCACCTCCCTCGGGGATGAGCTTGCCGACGGTCTTGTTGGCCTCGGTGAAGCATTTCTGAGCGGCCGCCTTGATCCGGTCCGGCGTGACGGCCGCGTAGTCGTCCATGATCGTGAACAGCCTGGTGAAGTCGCCGTAGACGAGCTCGGTCGCCCCGAGCTGGTCGGCCTTGCCGCCGATCGTCTGCAGGCCCCGGTAGAAATCGCTGCGGACGATGTTGAGGGCCTTGTCGAACTCCTGCGCGGTCAGGCCGTCCGTCCGGACCTTGGCCAGCTCCTCCTCGATGACCCGGTCGATCCGGTCGAGGTCAGCCCCCGGCCGGGGCTTGACGACGATCGAGAAGAGCTGGGGATCGACGGTCTCCGAGAGGCCGCCGCCGACGTCGATGGCCAGCGCTTCCTCCCGGACCAGGCGGCGGTAGAGCCGGCTGCTCTCTCCCGAGAGCAGGGGTTTGGCCAGGATCGAGAGGGGCAGGAAGTCCGGGTCCTTGACGGCCGGGCCGTGCCAGACGGCCAGGAAGGACGGCGCCTGGGCCTCCTTGCGGATGACCACGGTCTTCGTCCCCATCTGGGGCGGCTCGACCGTGGAGACGGGGGGCGGGGGGGGCGAGGCCTTGATGGGTCCGTAGTACTTGCGGACGAGCTCGAGCGTTTTCGCCGGATCGATGTCGCCGGCGACGACCAGGACGGCGTTGTTCGGGGCGTAGTAGGTCCGGTAGTAGGCCGCGACCTCGTCCCGGCGCCAGCTCAGGATGTCGCTCATCCAGCCGATGACGTCCCAGTGATAGGGGTGGGCCATGATGGCCGTGGCCCGGACGTTCTCGCTGAGGATGGCGTCGTTGTCGTTCTCGACGCCCAGGCGCCTCTCGGCGGCGATGACGCCCCGCTCGGACTCGAAGACCTCGGGGACGAAGGACAGGCCCTGGATGCGGTCCGCCTCCATCTCGATCATGGCTTCGAGGGCGGCCGGCGGGAACCAGTCCGTGTAGGCGGTCAGATCGTCGCCGGTGTAGGCGTTGTTCCGCCCGCCCCGGAACTCCATGTTCCGGTCGAACTCTCCGGGGCCGACCTTGGGGGTCCCGTTGAACATCATGTGCTCGATGAAATGGGACACGCCCGTGAGGCCGGGCCGCTCGTTGCGCGATCCGACCCTGAAGAACGTGAAGAGGGCGACGCTCGGGACATTGTGGTCCTCGACGAGCAGGACCTTGAGCCCGTTGTCGAGGGTGTGGACCTTGACGTCCTCCTTCTTGAAGGACGCCGGCAGGGACAGGGCGAGGGCCGCGACGGCCGGGACCAGGAATCCGACGATCTTCCTCATTCGGTCACCTCCGCAGGCTTCAATTATACAGGAAAATGGGGACGTTTCTGTTTTCCTGTTCACGGCCTTGACGGAGAAGAGGGGAGTGGGTTATATAAGGCCGGAAGGCCGAGGCCTAAATGAGCACACCCGAAAATCAGTTCGATTACCAGAGATCGCTCAAGAACGTCAGGTCCTACCCCTTTCTCCACAAATACATCCCCATCGACCGCCTGATCGTCCGTCCGCTGGCCTCCCTGATCGTCCGCGGGGTCTTCAAGACGGGGATCACGCCCAACCAGTTGACCTTCGTCTCGTTCTTCCTGTCCCTTGCCGCCGCGGTCGTCTATGCCGTCGGCCGGCCCGTTTACGTCGTCCTCGGGGGCATCCTGGCCATGCTCTCGGACATCTTCGACAACGCCGACGGCATGCTGGCCCGGGCCAAGGGCCTGTCCAGCCGGTACGGGGCCTTCCTGGACCTTTTCCTCGACCGGATCTGCGACTTCGCCGTCCTGACGGGGGTCACCTTCGGCATCTACCGGGTCTCGGGCGATCCGCGGGTCCTGAAGCTCGGCCTGCTGACGATTGGTTTCTACCTTCTCCAGGTGGGCCTGTACTATCTCAACAACATCTATACGGGCGTGTCGAACAACGGGGAGGGGGCCGAGGCCAAGAACCTGGCCGTCTTCGTCATCCTGGTCTTTTCCCTGGCCGGCTGGCCGCTCGGTATCCTCTTCGCCGTCTTCGCGATGGGCTTCCTGGGGACGGCCATCAAGCTGGTCAGCTTCCTGCGGAAGGGGAAGGACCCGCAGGCGGCTCCGGTCCGCTGACCGGGGGCGCCGACCGTTTCTTCATCAGGGGGAAAACGCCGATCCCCGCCCAGACGAGCCCGACCACCCGCCGGATGAGGATGACCGCCATCCCGGACGACATCTCGATCCGGAGCAGGGCGAACAGCGATACGTAGGTCAGCTCGTAGACCCCCACCGAGCCCGGCACCGGCAGGAACGAGTAGAATGATCCCAGAGTGACGATCAGGAAGCACTTGAAGAAGGTCGGCGTCTCGCCGCCGAGGAACCGGAAGGTGAAATAGATCTCGGCGGCCCAGAGCCAGGCCTGGGCGAAATAGGACGCGAACAGGATCAGGAAGAGCTTGGGATTCCGGCTGTAGAAATCGGAGATGTGGGCATCGGTCTCCAGGATCTTGTCGCGCCGGTTCTCGAGGAAGGGTACGCGGATCCGGAGCTTCCGGAGGGTGTCCAGGGCCCAGGTGAAGAGCCCCTGCCGCTGCTTGAGGATGAGAAAGATGAGGACGAGGACGAGAAGAGCGATGGCCACGAAGAGCTCGATCTTCTGGCGCCGGGGCAGGGCGAACTCGGTGATGAGGAAGACGACCGACAGGGCGATCGAGGACAAACCGGCCAGGAACTCGATGGTCTTGTCGACGACGACCGTGGCCAGGCATTTGTTCCGGCCGACCCGGTCGAGGCAGAAGATGCGGACGGTCTCGCCGCCGAGGTTGCCCGCCGGGGTCAAGTAGCTCACGGCGTAGCCGGCGACGCGCGCGCCGAGGATATGCCCGAAAGAGACGCGCTCGCCCGAGGCGACGAGGAGAGCCCTCCAGTTGAGGGCCCTGATGAGCCAGTAGAGGAAGCGCAGGCCCATCAGGGCGGCGATCTCGAGCAGGCTGAGGCGGCCGATGGCCTTCAGGATCTCCTTCGGGCCCGTCTTGACGATGAGATAGACGAACAGGGCGACGCCCGCCCAGCCGACGAGCCTCAGGAGGAGGGCCCCGGCCTTGGACCGGCCCGGAGGAGGGGCGCCGTTCACTTTTCCGATCCGGTTCAGCCTGAACACGTCTTGACTCTCCTCGAAGGTTGGCCTATTTTAGTCCCCTGTACCGAGAAAAGCAAAGACGCCGATGAACATCCCAGCCCTCCTGAAGAAACCCGCGGCCCTCGGGTCGCTCGGGCTCCTGGCTCTGGCCGGACTGATCGTCCCGCCGCCGGCCGGGGCCTCGGTCCGGGATTTCTCCCTGGCCGGACTGACCGCCATCGCAGGGCCCCGCGCTTTCTCGCTGGCCGCAGGCGAGGCCAGGGAGGAGGCCCCGGCGCCGGCGAATGCGGCTCCCGCGTCCGTCATGCCCAAGATGACCAGGCGGGCCCTGCTGGAGCTCGGGGTCGTGGCGGTCTATTCCACGATCCGCTACTGGGCCGACTACCACCGCTGGGTCGAGGACTGGCAGTACGAGCTGACCTGCGAGGACCAGTA
>JBFYNT010000305.1:0-7523 GCA_041304225.1 Candidatus Aminicenantota bacterium | reverse complement strand
CTGCTCCGGGAGAAAGCGGCCGCCATGGGCGCCGACGCCCTGGTGATCGTCCGCGACAAGTATTACCGCGAAGGCGTCGTCTACAGCTACTGGCGCGGGCCCCGGGCGGTCTACGAGCGGCACATCGTCGGGATCGCCATCCGCTACAAGAGGTAGCCGGGACCGGCCGGCTCAGGCCGCCATCCGGAAGACCGGGTGGCGGGCGGCCGCCAGGTTGACGATGCGGCTGCCCATCTCCCCGTAGGAATAACCCATCTCGGCCGCGGCGCAGGTCAGCGACGTCTCGGGATTGATGTCGGGGTTGGGATTGACGTCGATGATATAGAATGTCCCGTCGCGGTAGCGCAGGTCGATGCGGCCGTAATCGCGGCAGCCCGTGGCGCGGTAGGTGGCCAGCACGATCCGCTCGAGCTCGGCCCGGGCCTCGTCGTCAAGGGCCGCCGGCATGCGCATCTCGACCCCTTCGTAGATGCGGGTCCCGGGGACGTACTTGCCCTCGTAGGTGAAGACGCGGTCGTGGATGTCCGTGAACGCGCCGTAATCCATCTCCGCCGCCGGCAACGCCGTCACCGTCCCGTTGCCCCAGGCCGAGACGTGGAACTCCCGGCCGTCGATGAACTCCTCGATCAGGGCGGGCTGACTGTGGACCTTCAGGATGTGGGCGATGCGGCGCTCGAGCTCGGCCGTCGAGGTGACGACCGATTCGGGGGAGATGCCGATGCTGCAATGCTCGTGGGCCGTCTTGACGATGGCCGGGAAGATCGCCCAGCCGTCGGCCTTCGGCGCGTCGAAGACGGCCCAGGGCGGTGTCGGCAGCCGCATGGCGTCGAGGATGCGCTTGACCCGCGGCTTGTCGTGCGACAGCGCCAGCACGGACGACGGCGAGCCGGTGAAGACGAAACCCAACCGCTCCATGACCGCGGCGACCTCGGGCTCGCTGTGGAGGCGGCCGGGCAGCTCTTCGCACCAGTTGAAGACGACGTGATCGCGGGGATCGTACGGACCGAGCCGCGCGGCGAGGCCGCCGTCAGCGACCGCGACGGGCTCGACGCGATGGCCGAGCCCGGCCAGCGCGTCGCCGAGCGCCGCGACGTCTTGCAGCGCTTCGCGCGTCTCCGCCTCGGTCCAATCGGGGCTCACGTTATGGAGAAGAAGAACAGGCAGGTCGCACCGGCGGCTTTCAACCATGATCTAAATATAGATTAGCACAAACGGCGCGAGGGGATTAAAGAAAAAAAATATTAAAAATATTTTTATCAGCGCGCGAGCGTCATCGTCGCGGTCGCGGTCTTCGTCGGATCGCTCTCGGACGTCGCGCGGAGAACGATCTTCGCCGACTTCGCGGCTCCGGCCGCGAGCGAAACGTAGATGTCGACCGGCGCGGACGCGCCGGCCTTCGCGACGACGAGCGCATTGAGAAGGCGCGCCTCCCAGCCTTGGCCCTCGACCGTCACGGAGAGGCGATAGAGATCGGAGCCGAACGCGGGCCCGGCTTCCGCCGCGGCGGGCGCGCCCGTGTTGGTCAAAGTGAAGGTCAGCGGCGCGCCGTCTGTCCCGGCCTTCGGGCTCGTGCCCCCCGCCGGCGCCGCGAGCGATACGCCGCGCGGCTGCGGGCCCGCCCCGTCGAGGGAGCGCGCGGCCAGCGTGTAGACCAGGATGCCGGTTTCGTTCGTCCGCAGGCCGACGACGTAGAAGTGCAGGCGGTTCGGGGCGTCCACCCATTCGCTCAAGCTGCCGGAACCGAGGCCGGCGTGGAAAAGCGCGTCGTTGAGCTGGCGGTAGTCGGCGACCGTCCGCATGACCTTCTCGCCGTTCGGTTTGACGTAGTCGACGACGCCGATGTCCCCGGGATGGGCGTCGATGACCCAGATGTAGCTGTTGAACTCGTTGGGGCCGCCGTTGCGGCCGCGGAGCGTGTCCTTGTTCTTGGCGATGAGAACGCCGTTGTCCGGGGTGAAGGAGTCGTAGCCGATACGCTGGACGACCTCGAGAGTATAGAAACCGTAGTTCGGGGTCCCCGGGGAGAGGGGATCGACCGCCGGATCGTCGGGCGGCGTGAGATCGCCGGATTTCTCGCCGTCGAACCGGACGACGAAGCCGGCGTAGGTGCCGGGGAGGGGGTCGACGGCCCGGGCCGTGACCTCGGCGACGGCCAGGCCGTTCCGGGCCAAGCCGGCCCGCCCCAGGGTCAGAAGCTCCGAGGCCTCGATGAACCCGTTCTCGAGGCGGTTGCGGACCATCAGGCCGGCGGGCATGAACGCGCCCTGCGTCGGCGGCACGACCCAGCGCTTATGGGGCCCGCCCGGGCCGTTGAAGCAGCCGCGGTCCATCATGTCCCAGGTGCCGGCGGCGGCGCGGCGGTAGGGCTTGACGTAGGGATTGTTGTTGAGGTCGGGCAGGCTGAAGGCGAAGTGGCCGAGCTCGTGGGTGATGGTGCCGGAGTTCTCGCCCTGGCGCATCGAAGACAGGCCCCACTGCTGAGAGCCGGCCAGCCAGCTCGTCCACTCGACGTAGCGGGTCGGGACCCAGCGGGGCTTGGACGGGTCGGGATTGCCCCAAGCGGCCGGGATGTCGTCCTTGGAGGCGAACTTCATCTCGCCGAATTCCTGCCAGACGCCGGTCTCGTCGTAGCTGGCGTAGAGGCGCAGGACGGCGTCGAATTCCTTGCGGACGTCGCGGCCGACGGCGGCGGTCCAGACTGCGTCGCAATCGCGCTCCATGCGGCCGTCGGCCCGGCTGCCGTCGGGCGTCTGGTCGTTCTGGCTGTGCTCGTTGAGGCCGTAATGCCAGATGGGCTTGGGCATGAGGTAGGGGCCGAAGACCTCGACCGAGGTGATGCCGAACCGGCCGCGCGACTGCTCCATCCAGTAGCCGTTGATGGTCCGGCCGTGGTTCGTCGCGTTGGGCGTCATCCAGAAATCGGCGTAGAACTGCGGCACCTTCTCGCGGGGAATGGGCTCGATCCGCGGGTTGCCGAAGGGATCGGAGCCCTTGGGGAGGCTCATGACGAACGGCTGGCCGGGGAAGTCGATGCCGACGACGGCCAGCTTGAAGCCGCGCTCGGGCTTGAGGGACGGGTCGGCCCAGTCGCGGCCGGGGATCGGACGGTAATCGGCCCAGGTCATCGTGTCCTGGTCCTGGACGCGTTGGGGATCGATGGGGCCGGGCAGGCCGGCGGGCGTCTTCCGCGCCGGGGGCGCGCCCGCGCCGAGGAGGATGAAGGAAAGACCGGCGAGCCCGAGGGCCGCCGCGGATCGGGTGCCGCTTTTCCTGGCCATGGGACCTCTCTTTTCTATGACGAAACAATCCCCTCCCTTAATACATCAAATCGATCGGCTGTGCTATACTCCGGACATGAAACCGCTCAAGATCATTTCCATCGTCCTGTCGTTATTGGCGATCGGCATCGGTGTCCCGGCCGCCGCCGCGGCCGAAAGCCGGGGCGTCGAGCACGGCAGGCGCTACGACCGGCTGGTCATCCGCAATGTCCTGGTCATCGACGGCAAGGGCACGCCCACGCGCGGGCCGCTCGATGTGATCGTCGAGGGGGACAAGATCGCCTCGGTCACGGGCGCCGACGCGCGGCCCGGGGCCTACAAGAACGAAGCGCACGTCCTCGACGGCACGGGGATGTACCTTCTGCCCGGCTTCATCAACAGCCACATCCACCTGCATGACGAGCGGGCCGGGTTGGCCCAGCCGTTCGAGTACGAATACAAGATCTATCTCTCCTGCGGCGTCACCACCGTCCGGGACGTCGGGAGCGACCCGAAGAAGGCCCTGGCCGAGCGCCGCAAGAGCCAGGAGGGCTCGCTCGTCGCCCCGCGCATTTACGTCTACATGGTCGCGGGCGGGCGGACGCCGGAGGAGGGCCGTAAGTCGGTCCGGTCGATCAAGGAGCAGGGCGCCGACGGGGTCAAGATCTTCGGCCTGGACCGCGACATCATGGAGGCCGTCGTCGACGAGGCGACCAAGCTCGGCCTCAAAGTGGCCCATCACATAGGCGTCGAGGAGACGGACGCCCGCGAGGCGGCCGAATTCGGCGTGGACACCATCGAGCACTGGTACGGCATCCCGGACGCGGCGCTCCAGGGCTCGCAGAATTTCCCGCCGTCGTACAATTATAATAACGAGAGCGACCGATTCCGCTGGGCGGGGCGGCTGTGGCGGGAGGCCGATCC
Organism: Candidatus Aminicenantota bacterium; assembly: GCA_041304225.1. Taxonomy (GTDB): domain Bacteria; phylum Acidobacteriota; class Aminicenantia; order Aminicenantales; family Saccharicenantaceae; genus RBG-16-66-30. The sequence goes on along the minus strand of JBFYNT010000305.1, from coordinate 3,342 downwards.
GGACAAGCTCGAGGACGTCCTCGAGGAGATGGTGGACAAGGGCGTGGGCTGGATCCCGACCTTCAGCACCTACGAGGCCTGCCGGGACATGACCCGGGCCCGCAACTTGCCCTGGTTCAAGGACTACCTGCACCCGGTCCTCGAAGCCTATTTCGAGCCCAGCCCGGAGCGTCACGGTGCTTTCTCCTGGGGCTGGTCGACCGAGGACGAGATCGCCTGGAAAGAGAACTACCGCATCTGGATGAAGGCCGTGCGCGATTACGCCGACATGGGCGGGGTCGTCGGCGCGGGCGACGACGCGGGATTCATCTACACGCTCTACGGCTTCACCTTTCTGAGCGAGCTCGAGCTGCTGCAGGAGGCGGGCTTCCATCCCATCGACGTCATCCAGTGCGCCGCCGGCAACAACGCCAGGCTGATGGGGCTCGAGGACCGGCTCGGGCGCGTGCGCCAGGGCTACCTCGCCGACCTCATCCTCATCGACGAGAACCCGCTGGCCAACCTCAAGTACCTCTACCCGACGGGGGTCCTGGACATCAAGGACGGGAAGACGGTCACGCGCGGCGGCATCAAGTGGACGATCAAGGACGGCCTGGTCTACGAGACGCCGCGCCTCGCGCGCGAGGTCCGGGAGATGGTGTCGAAGGCCCGTAAATAATGGGGACGTTTCTATTTATTCTTTTAATCTGGCGTTCATCTTCGGCGAGATGAATAAATTAAATAGAAACGTCCCCATTAATTAGACGGCGAGCTGTTCGACGGCGAGCTTGTCGACGTCCATTCGCCCGATCCCCCATTCGGCCGACTTCGTGATCATCAGGACGTCGGCCGCCTTGAGGTTGACGAAGGGCGCGGCGTAGGCGTCGACGGCCACGGGATCGGGCCCCAGGACGACCTTGTCGAGCTTGCGGATCTCGCCCGGACCGGCCGGCCCGTTGGTCAGCAGGAACTCGGTGGCGTCGGCGACGCAGAGGTCGGGCCGGCGCAGGGTGTTGAGGTCGGCGACGCACTGGGCCAGGAAGGGGACGTCGTCGTACTCGCCCTTGGCGCCCGAGCCGGCGTGGAAGAACTGGTTGGAGGCGCCGGTGTTGACGCCCATCAGGTTCTTGAGGTTCCCGGACATGCCCACGCCGACGTGGTGCTTGATGATGGGCAGGTTGACGAGGACGTCGCAGTCGAGGAACTCCTTGACGACGCTCGCCTTCTTGAGGGTCTTGTTCTTGGCGACGGCCGTCTCGATGTAGTTCTTCGAGCAACTCCTGACGGCGCCGGTCTCCTTGGCGTATTGGGCGGCGAGGGAGGATCGCTTCCAGTACCCGGACAGCGGGTCGATGAGGTACTGGATGTCCTTGGCCCCGGCCGCGAAAGCGGCCAGGATGACGGCCAGCGTGATGTCGGGATGGGTATGGCTGCCGGGCTTGGTCCACCAGGCCGGCGCGTTGATGAGCAGGCCGACGGTCGAGCCGGGCTTGACGAATCGCTTCATGCCGCCGAGCGCTTCGAGGCCCTTGTTCACGGCCAGGATTCGGTCGGCGCCGGTGACGACGGCTAGGTCGGGGCTGGCGGCCCGCGGCGCGCCCGGCGGGGGCTGGCGCTGGCCCTTGAGGCCGCCGGCGAGCGCGGCGGTCCCGATAAGGACCCCGGACTTCACGAAATCGCGTCTCTTCATGGTCGTGTTCATGCCAGCCTCCTTGAGGACCTCGTTATCCATATTATAATTATCGTCCCATTTTTACCGGCTGACAAGAGGATAGGAAGGTGCCAGGTCTTCACGCTTCCAGGGGACGACGGGGCTTTGTGAGTACCTGGTACCTTCTTGACAGGGGAAGTGGCGGCTGATATATCAGCACTCATAATCAGTATGCGAAACGCAGCCCACCCTCTCATTATCGGCCTCGCGCTCGCTTGCCTCTCCCCCCTGCGCGCGCTTCCCGCCGGCCCTCGCGCGCCCGCCTCCGGCGCCGCGTCCGCCCAGGAGAAGGCGCGTCCCGACGACCCGCGCACCGTCCGCACGATCGCGGCGGTCCGGGCGGCCGGTCCCATCGCCGTCGACGGCGTCCTCTCCGAGCCCGTCTGGCAAACCCCCGGATCGGGCGGATTTACCCAGCGCGACCCGTCCGACGGGCGGCCCGCTTCGGAGCCGACGACCGTCTGGGTGGCCTTCGACCGGGACAACATCTATATCGCCGCCCGCCTTGCCGACTCCGAGCCCGCGAAGATCGTCGGCCGTCTGGGCCGGCGCGACGAACCCACCGAGTCCGACTGGTTCGATGTCGGTCTCGATCCCTACCACGACCGCCGGAGCGGCTATTACTTCGCCGTCAACCCGTCCGGTTCCATTCAGGACGGCACGCTGGCCAACGACGAGGAGACCGACGCGACCTGGGACGGGATCTGGGAGAGCGCCGCCCGGATCGACGGCCTCGGCTGGACGGTCGAGATCCGCGTCCCCTTCGACCAGCTCCGCTTCAAGCGTCGCGACACCTACGTCTGGGGCGTCAACTTCCAAAGGATCGTCAAGCGCAAGAACGAGGAGAGCCACTTCGCCTGGGTGCCCAAGGAGGAGAGCGGCCTGGTCTCGCGCTTCGCCGAGCTCACCGGGCTCGAAGGCATCGCCGCGGGCCGCCGGCTCGAGGTCTCGCCCTTCGCCCTGGCCCAGGCCCGGCTCTATCCCGAGGAGCCGGGGAACCCGTTCCGGACCGGGCACGACCTCGGCGCCAACGCCGGGTTCGACCTCAAGGGCGGCCTGAGCAGCAACCTGACTCTCAATCTCTCGGTCAATCCCGACTTCGGCCAGGTCGAGGTCGACCCCGCTGTCATCAACATCACCGACCAGGAGACCTATTACGAGGAGAAGCGGCCTTTCTTCATCGAAGGCGCGAGCATCTTCGATTTCGGCAAGGGCGGGCCCAACGTCTATCGTTCGTTCGGCTGGGAGAACCCCGAGCTCTTCTACAGCCGCCGCATCGGCCGCACGCCCCAAGGCTCGCCCGGCGGCGCGGATTTCGCCGACCTGCCGGACTGGACGACCATCCTGTCGGCGGCCAAGGTGACCGGCAAGATCGGCCGCGATTTCAACCTGGGTGTCATCAGCGCCCTGACCGAGCGCGAACACGCGACGGTCGACGACGGCGGCGCCCGCTCGAACGTCGAGATCGAGCCCTTCAGCCACTACGGCGTCGCCCGCGGCCTCAAGGAGTTCGGCGAGGGGAGGAGCGGGCTCGGCTTCATGGCCACGTCGGCCGTCCGGGCCCTCGGCGACGGCGATCTCGGGCGGGAATTGGCCCGCGGCGCCCTGGCCTTCGGCGTCGACGGCTGGACGCTTCTCGGCAAGGACCGGGG
>JBFYNT010000304.1:0-12343 GCA_041304225.1 Candidatus Aminicenantota bacterium | reverse complement strand
GCGAGCGTGCAATTGGCGCCCACGGCGGCCGCTCCGGCTCTTTCGAGCTCGGCGGCGCATTTGGCGGCCGAATCCCCCATGATGGTGAAGTAGCCCCGGGGGAAAGAGCCGAAGGTCATGGTGACGAGGACGGGCAGGGCGGAGACGATCCGGATGCCGCGCAGGGCCGCCAGGGCCTCGCGCAGGTCGTACTGCGTCTCGACGATGAAGACGTCGACGCCGCCGGCGGCCAGGCCGTCGGCCTGCTCGGCGAAAGCGCCGATGAGATCCGCCTCGACGCAGGGGCCCTGGGGCTTGAGGAACTTCCCCGTCGGGCCGACGCTCCCGGCGACAAACCCTCCGGCCGGGGCGGCTTCGCGGGCGAGCCGGGCCGCGGCCAAATTGATCTCGCGGACGCGGGACTCGAGCCCGTGGGCGGCCAGCTTGATCCGCGACCCGCCGAAGCTGTTGGTCGAGACGACGTCGGCGCCGGCGGCGAAATAGGCGGCGTGGATCTCCTTGACGGCCTCCGGCCGGCCGACGTTCCAGAGCTCGGGGACGCCCCCCCGGGGGAGTCCGCGGGCCATGAGCTCGGTTCCCAGGGCGCCGTCGAAGAGGACCGGACGGGCCTCGGCCAGATCGAACAGGCGATGAAGGCTCATGGGGCGGCCTCCGGATAGCGGCTGAACTCGAGGGCCCGGACGAACTCGTCCTGGAAATCGGGCCGGGTGGCCAGGGAGACATGCGCGATCTTCGCCGCCAGGGTCTCGGCCGCCGCCCGGGCCGGGCGGGCCAGGAGGAAAAGACGGGCTCCGGCGAGCGAGGCGTTGCCTACGAAGGCGATGCGCTCCTGGGGTACGTCGGGCAGGAGCCCGAGGGCAACGGCGTTGCCGACATCGAGGGAGCTGCCGAAGGCCCCCGCGACGACGATCCGGCCCAGGTCGCCGGGCTCCAGCCGGAACTCGCGGAGCATCAGCTTGACGCCCGTCCGGATGGCGGCCACGGCCAGCTGGACGTCGCGGACGTCCTGTTGGGTCAGGGCCAGCCGCTCGGTCAGCCGGATGCGCTTTTCGGCGCCGGCGATGCGGCCGTCCCGGCCGAGGAGGCCGCGCGCCAGGGACGTGGCCAGGATGTCGACGAGCCCCGTGCCGCACACGCCTTGGGCGGGCAGGTCGTCGATCGTGCCCAGCTTGAAGCCGTTGGCCCATTCCGCCCGGTGAACGGCCCCGGCGACGGCCAGCATGCCGCAGCTGATGTTCATGCCCTCGAAGGCCGGGCCGGCGGCCGTCGAGGTGGTCACGAACTCCGGACCTTTCTTGAGGACGATCTCGCCGTTCGTGCCGAGATCGACGAAGAGCTCCGTCCCGGCCGTCGCGGCGAAGTCGGTGGCGACCAGGCCGGCGGTGATGTCCCCGCCGACGAAGCTCTTGACGTTGGGGGCCACGTAGAGCCGGGCCTGGGGATGGAGGCTGAAGCCGATCTCGGCGGCGGCGAGAGGCGGGAGCGTCGAGAAAACGGCGTGGAAGGGGGCCAGGGCCAGGGAATCGACCGGCACGCCGCAGAGGATGTGGTTCATGGCCGTGTTGCCGGCGACGACCGCGTCGTAGACGCGGTGGCGCGGGACGCCGCTGCGCCGGGACATCGTCCCGACCATGTCGTTGACCAGCTGGACCGCGGCCGTCCGCAGGCGCCGGAGGTTGTCGGGGTTCTCGAAGGCGAAGGTGATCCGCGAAACGACGTCGGCGCCGTAGGAGGCCTGGGCGTTCACGGCCGTGGCCCGGTCGACGATCTTCCCGGTCCGCAGGTCGACGAGCTCGGCCGCGACCGTGGTGGTACCCAGGTCGACGGCCAGTCCGAAGATGTCGCCCGAGGCGTCCTCCGGCTCGAGGTCGAGGATCTCGCGGTCGTCGTAGAGCACGGCCGTGACCTTGCGGGCCGGGCCGGGGGTCTGGCCGCCGAGCTTGGTGAGCGCGGGGAGCGGCAGGACGAGCCCGGGAGACCTCAAGGCGGCCCGGAGGGAATCGGCCGCGGCGGCGGGCGCATAGAGCGAGGGTTTTTCCAGGACGAGGGTGAGCTTCTTAACGGCCGGATCGACGAACGAGGCCGAGGGCAGTCCGCCCGCCTCGAGGACGGGCACCTTTTCCAGCCGGGAGCCGGGCAGGGTCTCGACGACGAGGTCGCTCCCGACAGCGTAGAGGCAGGCCAGCCGGTGATCGGGGCCGAGGCCGCGGCTTTCGAGCAGGGCGGCCTCGAGGGCGCTGGGGAAGGGGAGGGGACCCGACAGGATGCGCACGGCGCACTTGCCGCAGATGCCCCGCTTGTGGCAATAGAGGCTGAGGACGACGCCGGCCCGGGCGAGGACGTCGGCCAGGACCTCGCCGGCCCGGGCCTTGACCTTGGTCCGGTCGGGAAAGATCTCGACGGTGTAGGTCGCCTCGGTCATGGACTCGTCCTTGCTCCCTGTGGTCTCCCCATCTTAAACGAAATCCCCCCCGCGGGGGAAGACCTTTTCACATCCGGGGAGAAACTCCGTCCTTGCCGCGCTTCCAGACCGCGTAGACGGGGAGGCCCGCCAACAGCAATCCCAGGCCGGCCAGGGATTTGAGCGGCTGGGAGGCGACGATGCTGGCGAAGACCGCCAGGCTCATGGCGATGAAGACCAGCGGCACGACGGGGTAGCCCCAGGCGCGATAGGGTCGGACGGCCTGGGGCGACCGGCGGCGGAGGACGAAGACGGCCGCCCCCGTAGCGGCGAAGAAGAGCAACAGGGCGAAGACCATATATTCGTAGAGCGATTCGTAAGTTCCCGACAGGCATAACGCGGCCGTCCAGGCGGCCTGCCCCCAGAGCGCTCCCGTAGGCACGCGGGACTTCCGGCCGAGCCGGCCCATGGCCTTGAAGAAGTAGCCGTCGCGGGCCATGGCGTAAAAGACGCGGGGCCCGAAGAGGATATTGGCGTTGAGACAGCCGAAGACCGAGACCATGACCAGGGCCGAGAACAGCGCCGCCCCGCCCGCGCCGAACAGGGCCGAGGCGGCCTTCTCGCCGACACGGACGACACCCGAGATCTCGCCGAGCGGCAAGGCCAGGAGGTAGACGATGTTGATCGAGACGTAGATCGCCGTGACGGCTAGGACGCCCATGGTCAGGCCCCGGGGGATCGTCCGCCCCGGATCGCGGATCTCTTCGGCGGTGCAGTTGACCGCGTACCAGCCGTCATAGGTCCAGAACACGGCGACCAGGGCGAGCCCCAGGGTCTTGAGGACGGCCGGGAATCCTGGTCCGGGCGGGAAGAGCGGGTGGAAGTTGGCGCCGCCCGCTTTGGCCCCGAAGAGGACGCCAAGGATGACGAGGGCGGCGACCGTGCCCAGGCGGAGGAAGGTCATCAGGTTCTGGAAGATCGCTCCGGAGCGGATGCCGAAGGAATTGACGAAGGTCAGGAAGAGCGTCGTGAGCGCCGCCACGATCTGGCCGGCCGAGAGGCCGAAGGACAGGCCGGCGATCTCGCCCCTGAAGATCACCCGCGACATCGCCAGGGCCGGGACGAACGAACCCAGGAACTCGGCAAAGGCCACGGCCAGGGCGGCCAGGCCGCCGCACATGATGAAGCCGAAGAAGGCCCAGCCGAAGATGAAGGCGGCCCCGGAACCGTAGGCCTCGCGGAGGTAGACGTACTGGCCGCCGGCCTTGGGGAACATGGCCCCGAGCTCGGCGAATGATAGAGCGCCGCAGAGGGTGATCAGGCCGCCCGCCAGCCAGACAAGGAGGAGGAGCCCCGGAGAGGGGAGCCCGGCGGCGATGATCCCTGGGGTCATGAAGATCCCGGAGCCGACGACCGCCCCGATGACCAGGAAAGAGGTGTCGAGGAGTCCGAGACGCCGGATGAAGCCGGATCCTTCATTCCACGGGCTGGCCATGACTCATCATTGTATGGAAATCCGGCCCCCGGTCCAGGGATTTCTATGATAATCGTATATTGTTTATTATCTATGACTTATATATACATTGTAACTTATTTATAATCAACTAGATACGAAAATATACAGCTTATAACAATTTTGCTCCCGTCGCTACCCCGGTATCCCGGCGCATGTCATCCCATCGCCCGGCGGGGGAGAGGCCTTAGCGGCCTCAGACCGCTCGCCGATTTGCGAGACGGTCGACGGGGAGTTCGAATGTCGGCATGCCGACATGGACCTCGGGGCGTACGGCAACCAGGGCATATACTGACCGCCTGTCAGGCGGGCGATATCGATGCCTTCCGGCCGTTTTAGCGGCGTATCGTGTTGTATATGATAGAATTGTAGGAATTGTCGGCACGCCGACATTCGGCCCGCGCGCCTGCGGGCGCGGAGTTTTCTGTCTGTTAAATTATTTGCCCGTGGCCCTTGCTTTTTTATTATCCATGGACTATAAAAACATCTCGGGCCGCCCGTGCGGCCGGGAGGGAGAAAGGCACGTGATCATCGCTATCACCAACCAAAAAGGCGGCGTCGGGAAGACCACGACATCGATCAATGTCGCCGCCGCCATCGCTCTGATGGGGAAGAAGGTCCTCCTCATCGACATGGACCCACAGGCCCATAGCACCATATCGACGGTCGCGAACCCCGAGCGCTACGAAAAATCCCTCTATGATGTCCTGATGAACAAGAATGAGCGCATCGAGGACATCATCGTACGCTCGAACATCCCCGGCCTGGATATGTCCATCACCAAGATCTCCATGGCCAAGCTCGAACCGTCCCTCAGCGGCGAATTCGACGCTCATTACCGCCTTAAGGACGCCCTTGAGCAGGTTCGCGGCAGGTACCAGTATATCTTCATCGATACGCCCCCTACGCTTGGCCTCATCACGCTGAACGCCCTCGTAGCCGCCAATTATATCCTGATACCTATCCAAGCCTCCTATCTCTGTCTCGAGGGTACCGACGATCTCCTGGAGACTATTGAAAAGGTCAAGAAGATCGCCAATCCCCACCTCAAGGTCCTCGGCGTCGTCATCACGCTCTACGACAAAAGGACGAACTTAGCCCGGGACGTCGTCCAGAGGATCAAGAAGGTCTTCGGCGAGAAGCTGTTCAAGACCTTCATTTCGAAGAGCGTCAAACTCGAGGAGAGCCCGGCCTATAAGGAATCCATCTTCACGTATGCGCCGGGCTCCATCGGAGCGGATCAATATCGGAAAGTCGCCGAGGAGTTGATGAACCGTGCAAAAACCTAAACGCTCGGGCTTGCCCGTATCGGTCGGATTGAAACACGACGGACACTTCGTCGACCTGATCTCGTCGCGCTCGCTCGGACCGAGGATCCGCATGATCCCCATCGAGAAGATCGACCCGAACCCCCATCAGGCTCGCTGCGAGCTCGGCAACATCCAGGAACTCCAGGACTCCATAAGGAGCAAGGGCATCCTCGAGCCTATCCTGGTCCGGGCCAAGGGCAGCCGGTTCGAGATCATCGCCGGCGAGCGACGCTACATGGCTTCCCGGAACCTCGGTCTCAAGGAATTGCCCTGCATCGACATGGACGTCGAGGATGCCGAAGCCATGGAGATCGCCCTCATCGAGAACCTCCAGCGCAAGGACCTCGACATCTTCGAAGAGGCGGACGGCCTACAGGCCTTGGCCGACATCCATAGCTATAATCACGAGCAGATCTCGTCGAAGCTGGGCAAGGCCCGATCGACGGTCACGGAGATCCTGGCCATTGCCCGGATCCCGGAGTCCGCTCGTGAGCTCATCCGCAAAGCGGGCGGCTTCGGCCGCTCGACCTTGATCGAGATCGCCAAGCTCAAAACCGAAGACGACATGGTCAAGCTGACGCGCGACATCGCCGATCGGCGCCTGACCCGGGAAGATACTCGGGATCTGGCCAAGTACCTCAAGGGAAAGACCAAAAAGATCAAGTATTACGTCTACAACTTTGTCCCGCAGGACACAGACAAATTCCGGATGCGGCTCGAATTCAAGAAGCAGACGGTCTCGAAGCAGGAGATCATCGATATCCTGCAAGAGATCATCGACCAGATCCGGAAGAAGAATGACGCTCCCGACCTCAAGAGCTGATCGTCCGGACCCTTGAAACCACACCACTCGGAGGCCCTTTTCGCACCCCTCGTATTAGTTGACATAATAACTCTTATGCGACTCATTATGACTGAGCCGGCATTCATAATGATATCAATGAGATGCCGTTCTCCACATCCTGTGGGAATCCTGCTGCCCAAGGTCAAGGCAGCTGTGGAAATCGGTCCCCCCCCATATAAAGAGAGCTTTACCGGCGCCTCTGAATGCTTAATCTATGTCGAATCGTCATGGCCCAGGTCCGGCGGGCCCCATCGAATCCGCATGGACCAAGCTCCTCGTCCTGAAGGCATCGAGCTGGCGAAAGCCCTCCGGACCCGGGCACCTGAGAGATCGACTGCTCCGCCATCCATTTTGCCAGCTCAAACGCTAGGTTTCTGATTGCACCCTGGGCTCGGCGGGAACTCTTTAAGGCAAAGAGCGGCCCTTGGGCCCAGAGCGGGCAACCTATTTACAGCCCTGTCCCCTTTTTCGATGCGGACCGGGCCTTCTTGGAGCCAAATCGTATTCCGTTCGATCGTGCCGAAGGAATGCGTATAGGAAGGATCTCGGCCGCGCCTCCCCTGCCGGATCGGCTTGTTTCTCGTATCTTGTGTATTTGCTATGGTTTATAAAAATAATGGCCTAAGTTATTTTAATGTTTACAATTAGGCTGGTAAGGGCGCTTCTTATTTGTATTCCGAATGCCCCCTGCCATGCGGCTTTCAGGCGTTTATCTTGACCTCGGCGCCCTGTGCGGGCTATCTTTGCCCTTGGATGGCGTCGCCATACGCCACAGAAACCTTAAGGGAGATGTAACCATGAGGCAGAAACCGCTTCCGATCCTCGCGTTGGTTCTACTGGCCATGGCTCCCGCACCATCCCTCAGCCAGGTCTCGGAACAGGGCCAGGTCACTCCGCCGGCCCCGCCCAGCCTGTATCTCATGGCCGATATCCAGGTCGAAGTGGCCAAAGTCCCCGAATATGAGGCCGCCCTTAAGGCCCTGATCTCCGCCCTTAAGGAGGCGGGCTTTTCCGAGGTCTTCGATACCTACGCCACCGACGACAGCCGCTATTACATCGTCTACGGCTTGCCCAAAGGCTACTCCTCGGTCGACGGCCTCCAGGCGACTTGGCGTGACGCCGCCCTCCGCATCGGACCCGAGAAATTCCAGGGCCTCCACGACCGGGTGACGGCCGCGGAGCTCGGCCGCGTCCTCCGGTTCTGGACCTTCCGCCCGGACCTCTCGTTCCTGCCTTCGCCCGAACGCCTGAAGCCGGGCCAATACGGCTACTACACCTGGGACTACGTTTGGCTCATCCCGGGCCGGGAGGCCGCCTTCGAGGCCATCAACCGGGAGTGGGCGGCCCTGAGCGCCGCCCGCAGGTCCCGGGACCCCTTCATGACCTACCAGGGCGGCTATGGCAACGAGGAGCCGGTCTACGTCTGGTTCGAATACGGTAAGAGCGCGGCGGACTACGCCCAAGCCGAGGAGAAGTTCTGGAATTCCCTGGGCAATGAGGGCGCAGCGCTCTCCAAACGCACTCGGGCCATGATCAGGAAGCAGGAAACGAAGACCGGGCGTTACCGGCCCGACTTATCCTACGCCCCGACCCGGTAATCGGCAGGAAGCGGGATAGAAGGGCTGGCGGCGGCTTTTCTCCGGCCATGCCCGGGTCGACGGCGATCAGCACACGGCCCGGCCCGAGAACTCCAGTCGTTCACTGGCAAGGGAATCCATTGGAACCGGTGATCTCCTCGTGGTTGCCGCAGTCTACCGTGGCAAATCCATCGCACCAGACGAAAACCGTCGAGCTGCTATAGGTATCGCCTTCGAAAGGATGGGCACACGGTGCTCGGCCATAAACATGCGCCGCGCATGACTCGTCGCGGATCGTTTTAGAGGCCCTCCAGGCGCCTCTTCGCCCTCCGGAACGGGACGGTCGAGGATGACCGGTCGGTCAACGGAAGCGGCTGTCTGGATTCGGGAGAGACGGCGAGCGATCAGGCCGCCAGTAATGGAGGAGCTCTTGACATCGAAGTAACAACATCGTAACTTCAACACACTATGAAAACAATTCGTCAAATGGCCGGAATACTCGTTTTGCTTTCCGGGGTCCTGCATGTCTATCTTTACATTAAATCTCCGGGTGCTCCGGGAAGTGTTGGCATTCTGGTCGTGGGATTGATCTATGCCATTACCGGCTTGCTCCTTTTTAACAGCAAGAAATTCCCGTTATATCTTGGCATTGCCATGCCCATTATCGGGATGACGCTTTCGTTTTTAAAGTTCGGCGTTCCTGAGGTCTTCTCCTTATCGGCATTATTTAAGCTGCTGGGAGTTGCCGGCGTGGTTTGTTGCAGTATTGTATTGTTCAATAAGCCGAGATGAGGTTTGATTTACGATAGGGTCAATTCTTAGAGAATCCGATCCCCTCTGCCCGTCACCGGATCATGATTACCGTACCTCCCCCAACTCCCTCGAGCAGAAAAAGGGAAATGGGTATCATGTCCCCCTTTTTGAAGGCAGGACGCGCTACGAGCGAGCAGCGCCGTTCAAGCGGATATTCTTGGACTCGAGCGTCGTCCCCATAGCCCGCTTGAGCCGGGCCTGGCTGAGGCTGTAGTCGACGCGGGCCCGCGTCTCGTTGGTCCGGGCCTGGGCCAGGTCCCGCTGCTGTTGGAGGACGGTATAGTTGGTCGACATCCCGGCCTCGAGTTTCTTCTGCTCGGCGGCCAGCTTCTCCTCGGCCAGCTCCCGGGCCAGGCGATAAGCCTGGACGCGCTGATAGTCGGTCTCAACAGCCCTGTGGGCGACCTCGACCTCGAGCATCGCCCGGGCCTCGATGTCCTTGTGCTTCAGGGCCGCCTGGCCGGAAGCGAGCCGCGCTTCCGCGATGCGGGCTCTCGAAACGACCGACTCCAGGCCAAGGTCCAGGGTCAGTCCGACGAACCAGTTCTTGTACCTGAATCGAAAGGCGTCCTTGAAGGCCAACGACGGCCCGCCGGGGACGGTGCCGACGATGACGCCTGTAAGGGGATCGTTGTCCTGGTAAATGAGCTGCGTCCCCGAGACGCCGGGGCTCCAATAGCTGGCCCGGAAGCTGAGATTGGGCAGGGTCTGGTTTCGGGCGTACGTCAGGTCGAGCGCCTTCGCCCGGATGTCCACCTGGGACGAGGACAGGTCGGGCCGGCTGGCCAGGGCCGCGGCCAGGGCATCCTCGAGCCCGATCGTCGTGGCTTCGGTCCCCGGCCTGTCGGCGGGGACCAGCACCGGCGGGGGCCCGCCGTTCTCGCCCTTCAGGTAGAGCAGCGCCCTCAGCGTGTCCTGGCCATCCTTGACGAGGGCCCGGGCCTGGATGATGTCGGCCTCCCGGCTGGCCACCTCGGCCCGGGCGCTGAGGATGTCGATCGGCGGTATGACGCCGACCTCGAGCTCCTTCTCATTCTTGGCCAGGAGCTCTTTGGCCAGCCGGAGCGAATCCCGCTGGACCTCGAGAGCCTCCAGGCTGTAGACGAGGTTCCAATACGCTTCCTCGACCTCGAAGACCATATCGACCAGGGCCTGGCGCAGGCTGTTCCCGGAGATCTCCTCGTTGTATCCGGCGACGATGATCTCCCGGCGGGCCATCTTGAAGCCGAAATCCCGGAGGAGCGGTTGGGCGAAGTCGAAGGTCAGCGTGCTGCCGAAGCGCGGGTTGATGGTCTGGAAGCTGCGGTTGGTCTCGCTCCGGTAGGAATAGAGCGAGGCCGAGAGCGTGGCCCCGGTGGGCAGCCTTTGGCTGAGCTGACCCTGGTAATCGGCAAAGTCGCTGGTGACCTGGTCGGTGGCGTCGAGCCAGGAGAACGAGGCCTGGTTGGAGGTCTGCGTGCCCAGGGCGAAGGACATCTTGGGCAGGAAGATCTCCCGGGCCACTCCGGTCGCCGCCGCCGCGGCCTCTGGTCCGAGGACCTCGGCCGAGAGGCCGGGATTGTTCTTCAGGGCCGTCTCGACGCATTCCTGGAGGGTCACGGCCCTCTCCCCTGCCGGCGCCTGCCGGGCGACGGCCGGGGCCGGTCCCAGGATCGAGGCGGCGATTATAGCCAAGGCGGCGGTTTGTCTCATCATCATCGTTCTCCCGTCCTCCCGAAGGCTAGGTCTGGACCCAGCCATCGAGCAGGTGGATCGTCCGGCGCCCGTAGGCGGCGTTGCGCTCGGAATGGGTGACCTGGATGACGGTCGTCCCCCCGGCGTTGAGCTCGGCGAACATCTCCATGATCTCCTGGCCCTCCTTGGAGTTGAGGTTGCCGGTCGGCTCGTCGGCCAGGATCAGGCGGGGCTTGGTGATGAGGGCCCGGGCCACGGCCGCCCGCTGCTGCTGCCCGCCCGAAAGCTGATGGGGGAAAAGGTCCTTCTTGGCGACCATGTGGAAGCGGTCGAGGGCTTCGGCGACCAGGGCTTTCCGTTCCGCGGACTTGATCTTCTTGTAGAGGAGCGGCGTCTCCAGGTTCTCGTAAACTGTCAGGTCATCGATGAGGTGATAGCTCTGGAAGACGAAGCCGATCTGGTGCTTGTGGAGCTCGGTCAGCCGCTTCTCGTCGAAAGTGTGCACGGGCTGGCCGTCGAAGAAATACCGGCCCTCCGATGGCGTGTCGAGCATCCCCAGGATGTGGAGCAGCGTCGATTTGCCCGCCCCCGAAGGCCCCATGACCGTCAGGAACTCCCCCTCGGCGACGTCGAGGTCGATGTTCCGCAGGACGAAGGTCTTGACGTAGCCCGTCGAGTAATACTTGGTGAGGCCGCGCAGCTCGATCACAGCTTGATCTTCTTCTGGATGTTCTCGGAGACGATCTGCCCGTCGAAAAGGTAGATGATCCGCTGGCTGTGCTCGGCGTAGGCCTGGGAGTGCGTGACCATGATGATCGACGTCCCGCCCCCGTGGAGCTCGCCGAGAAGGCTCATGACCTCTTCGCCGTGAGTCGAGTCGAGATTCCCGGTGGGCTCGTCGGCCAGGATGAGCTTGGGCCGGGCCACGACCGCCCGGGCCACGGCCACGCGCTGCTGCTGGCCGCCCGAGAGCTGCTGCGGGAAGTGGTTCTTGCGGGGCATCAGGGCCATGTGCTCGAGGACCTCGTTGACCCGTTTCTTGCGCTCCGCGGCCGAGAATCCCAAGTAAAGCAGCGGCAGCTCGACGTTCTCGAACACCGTCAGCTCATCGATGAGGTTGAAGCTCTGGAAGATGAAGCCGATGTTGGCCTTGCGCAGCCCGGCCCGCTTGCGCTCCGAGGAATCGGCCACGTCCTGGCCGAGGAACTTGTAGACGCCGCTCGTCGGGTTGTCGATGAGCCCGAGGATGTTGAGCAGCGTCGACTTGCCGCAGCCCGACGGGCCCATGATGGCCACGTACTCGCCCTGGTCGATGGCGAGGTCGATACTGTTGAGGGCCGTCGTCTCGACCTCTTCGGTCGTGTAGATCTTCTTCAGGTCCTTGATCTCGATGAGCATCCGTTCCTCCTTCGCGCGCTTCTTTACTTGTATTTCAGGACCAGGCGGTCCATATCGCCGAAGCTTTCGTAGGACGACGTGACGACCCGGTCGCCGGGCTCGAGGCCCTCGAGGACCTCGTAGACCTCGGGATTGTAGCGGCCGAGCCTGACGGGGTGCTTGAAGGCCGCCTTCCCCGAGGCGTCGAGCTTGTAGACCCAATTGCCGCCCGTCGCCTCCCAGAACCCCCCGCGGGCGAGCAGGACGGCTTCGGCCACGTCGCCGAGCTGCAGCCGGATGTGCAGGGTTTGCCCGCGGCGGAGGTCGGCCGGCGCCTGGCCGACGAAGTCGAAGTCGACCTCGAAACGGTTGTCGCGCACGGCCGGGAAGACCCGCCGGACCTTGAGCCCGTATGTCTTTCCGGCCAAGTCGAACTCGCCCTTCAGCCCGGCCTCGACCCGGGTGATGTAGTGTTCGTCGATGAGGGCCCTGACGCTGTAGGCGTCGAGGACGTCGATCTGCCCGATGTTCGAGCCCGGGGCCTTGAAAACGCCGATCTCGGCGTCGAGCAGGGTCAGCTGGCCCGCGATCGGGGCCCGGATGACCAGGTCGTCCAGTTTCTGCTTGGACGTCCGCAGGTTGGTGTCCATACGGCGGAGCTGGTCTTCGAGGGACAGGAGCTGCTCCTCGCGGTATTCCAGCTCCTTCTTCTGGCTCTCGGACACGATGTCGCGGTTGCGGACCTGGTATTCGTAGTCCAGCCGGATCTTCTCGAACTCGAGGTCGGAAACTAGCCGGTTCTCGTGGAGCTTCGAGTATCGCTCGTACAGATCG
>JBFYNT010000303.1:0-2998 GCA_041304225.1 Candidatus Aminicenantota bacterium | reverse complement strand
AACATCGAGTACGTCCCCGAGGAGATGAAGAAGAACGGGGCCGAGACGATCCACCTGGCCACCGGGTTCGTCTGAGATGCCCGAAAAAAAGGAAGACGCGGCTCCGCCCGGCCCTGTGATGGGCGCCGGCGGCCCGGACGACGACCTGGAGGCGGCGGCCCGCCGGCTCCAGGAAGAGATGGAGCGGGACATCCTGCGGACCTACGGGCCCACGGTCCTCGACCATTGGAAACATCCCCGCCATCTCGGGCTCCTGGAGGATCCCGACGGCTACGCCCGGGTCCGAGGGACTTGCGGCGATACCATGGAGATGTCTGTCAAGCTGGATGGGGAACTCGTCGTCGCCTGCGGCTTCCAGACGGATGGTTGCGGCACGACGACGGTCTGCGGCAGCGCCGCCACGTGGCTGGCGATGAACCGGACGTTCATCGAAGCCCTGGGAGCGGTGAACGCCCGCGGCATCCTCGAGCTTCTGGGCGGCCTTCCCGACACGGACGTCCACTGCGCCGAGCTGGCCGCCGAAACGCTCCGCCGGGCCCTGGCGGACCATCTGGCCCATCGCAATGCCCCTTGGAAGAAGGGTTACCGTAAGCCCTAGATGGCCAAGCCGCTCGTCGAGCATTTCCAGAAGACCGCGGCGTCCTACGATGCTTGGTACGACGCCCATCCGGCCCTCTACCGGACGGAGCTGGCCGCCCTGAAGAAGGCCCTTCCCGGACGGGGCCGGGGCCTCGAGATCGGGGTCGGCACGGGCCGTTTCGCCTCGCTCCTCTCGATCCGCTACGGCTTGGATCCTTCACCGGGCATGCTCGGACAGGCCCGGCGCAGGGGCATCCGGGCCGTCCGGGGATACGGCGAGGCCCTGCCTTTCCGTGACCAGAGCTTCGACCTCGCCCTGATCGTGTTCGTCATCGAGTTCGTCGAGGACCTCGAGGGCTTCCTCGCGGAGGCGGCGAGAGTGCTCAGGGACCGCGGCCGGCTCGTCATCGGCTTCATGGACAGGGATAGCGTTTGGGGCCGTTACTTCCACTCGACCTCGAAGGCGCGGGCGTATTTTCACCCCCCTTCCCCCCGGGATCTCATCACCGTCCTCGGGAGGATCGGCCTGCGATACGAAGCGTCCTGGCAGACCCTGTTCGGCCCGCCTCCGGACCTCCCGCGGGTGGAACGCCCGCGGAAAGGCTTCGGCCGGGGGAGCTTCGTCGTGGTCAAGGCCGTGAAGGGCCGGAAGGCCCCGGTCCGGGCGGCGGCGGTTGCCTATCGCCGTCGAAAATCGTAGAATGCCGTCTTCCGGAAAGGAGACCGCCGATGACCCGCGATGAAGCCCTCGAGTTGCTCCACAGCCACATGACGAACAAGAACCTCATCAAGCACTGCCTGTCCGTCGAAGCCTGCATGCGGGCCCTGGCCGCGCGCCTCGGGCACGACCCCGAGCCCTGGGGCTTGGCCGGCATCCTCCACGACCTCGACTACGAGGTGACGGACAAGAGCCCCGAGCTCCACACGACCGAGACGGTCAAGGTCCTGCGGGAGAAGGGCATCGCCGAGCCGGTCATCCACGCCGTGCAGGCCCACGCCGGCAAAGTGCCGTGCGAATCGCCCATGGACTGGGCCATCTTTGCCGTCGATCCCCTGACCGGCTTGGTCATCTCCGCGACGCTGATGCACCCGGCCAAGAAGCTCAAGGCCATCGACCTCGAGTTCCTGAAAAGGCGCTACAAGGAGAAGAGCTTCGCCCGGGGCGCCCGGCGCGAGGAGATCGAACAGTGCCGGAACCTCGGTCTCGAGCTCGATGAATTCCTTTCGATCGCCATCACGGCGATGCAGGGGATCGATACCGAGCTGGGACTCTAGTCCCTATTTCAGGACGTCCAGGCGCAGTCCCACCTCGAAGTAGCGCCCCCGCCAGGGGAAGCCGGGCTCGGTGTAGAAATAGTGGTCGAAGATGTTGCCGAGCTTCATGAAGACCTGGTAGCGCTCCCGGAATTCGTAGCTGACGATGGCGTCCAGGTTGAAGAACGACGGGATCTCCAGCAGCGTGGCGGGATTCGTCCGCGTGTTCCACCACCAGGACTTCGAGCCCAGCAGCCCGTAGACCCCGGCCCGGACGCCCTTGGCCGGCAGGACCGAGACGTCGAAGTTGAGGTTGTTCTTGGGCTGGGCGTCGAGCGGCCGGTCGTCGGTGTCGTTCCTCGGGTCGAGGAAGGTGTAATTGACGGTCGCTTCCAGCCAGCTGAGCTTCTTCTGGGCCTGGACCTCGAAACCGTAGATGTGGGCTTCGCCGACGTTGACGTACAGCCGCGTTCCGCCCTCCAAGGTGATGGTGTCGATGAAGTCCTTGAACCGGTTGAAGAAGACGGTCCCCGTCAGGTAGACCGGGCCGCTCCAGGTCGCGGCGAACTCGAAGCTCGTCCCCGACTCGGCCAGGAGATCGGGATTCCCCGAGCTCGTCGAATAGAGGGAGCGCATCGAAGGGAAGCGCGATTTGCGGGCGAACGAGACATGGAAGTCGAGCTCTTCGCCGGGCGTGAACTTGACGCCGATCAGGGGATTGAGCGAGGTGTTGTTCTCGCCGCCCTGGAACTTGGAGATGTGATCGAGGCTCAGGCCGCCGATGACCTTCCACTGGTCGGTCAGGCGGAACTCGTCCTCGACGCCGGCCGAGAGCGTGCCCTGGTCGTAACGGTCCCAGGGCAGCCCCGCGTCGTCCTGGATGCGGGCGATGTCCTTCTGGTAGAGGAGGCTGGCTTTGACCGTGTTCCTCTCGCCGGCGGGCATCTCGGCCAGGGCGAAACCGCCGTAGGACGAGTTGTCGTAGGTGCTCGACGAATCGAGATCGGTCATCGCCGGGTCGGCGAACCAGTCCAGGGTATTGGTGTAATTGACATAGAAGCCGCGGAAGCGCAGGACGGCGTCGCCGCCGAGCGAGGTGAAGCCTCCCGCGCTCAGGGCCGAGCGGTCCCATTTCGGGAAGCGCCAGTACCGGGCGCGCTGGGTG
>JBFYNT010000302.1:0-3404 GCA_041304225.1 Candidatus Aminicenantota bacterium | reverse complement strand
GCGCGGTTGAGGAAGATGGGGTGCTCGCGGACGACCTCCTCGAGGTAGTCCCAGACCTCGGGCCGCTCCTGCTCGTGCCATTCCCGGGCGACCTTGACGCTCGGGACGAGGCCTTCCTTCTCGAGCTTGTTGAAGATGAACGGCTTGAAGAGCTCGAGGGCCATTTTCTTGGGCAGACCGCACTGGTTGAGCTTGAGCTCGGGCCCGACGACGATGACGGAGCGCCCCGAGTAGTCGACGCGCTTGCCGAGGAGGTTCTGGCGGAACCGCCCCTGCTTGCCGCGCAGGGCCTCGCTCAGGGACTTGAGCGGCCGGCGGTTGGCGCCGAGGTGGACGCGGCCGCGCTTGCCGTTGTCGAACAGGGCGTCGACGGCCTCCTGGAGCATCCGCTTCTCGTTGCGGATGATGAGCTCGGGGGCCTTGAGCTCGATGAGCTTCTTGAGCCGGTTGTTGCGGTTGATGACCCGGCGGTAGAGGTCGTTGAGGTCGGAGGTGGCGAAGCGGCCGCCGTCGAGGCGGACCAAAGGGCGCAGGTCGGGGGGGATGACCGGGACGACGTCGAGGACCATCCACTCCGGCCGGTTGCCCGACCGCTTGAGGGCCTTGAAAACCCGCAGGCGCTTGGCGTAGCGGAGCTTGCGCTGCTGGGAGGTCTCCTTCTTCATCAGCTTGCGCAGGCGCTCGGCCTCCTTCTGGATATTGATCTTGTCCAGGAGGATCTTGATGGCCTCGGCCCCGATGGAGACTTCGAACTTGTCGCCGTACTTCTCCTGGGCGTCCTTGTGCTCCTCCTCGTTGAGGAGCTGTTTTTCCTTGAGCGGCGTGTCGGCCGGGTCGATGACGATGTAGGATTCGAAGTAGAGGACCTTCTCCAGGTCCTTGATGGACAGGTCGAGCACGAGCCCGATGCGGCTCGGGGGGCTCTTGAAGAACCAGATGTGGGCGACGGGCGAGGCCAGCTGGATGTGGCCCATCCGCTCCCGGCGGACCTTGGACTTGGTCACCTCGACGCCGCAGCGCTCGCAGATGATGCCCCGGTACTTCATCCGCTTGTACTTGCCGCAGAGGCACTCGTAGTCGTTGATGGGGCCGAAGATCTTGGCGCAGAACAGGCCGTCCTTCTCGGGCTTGAAGGTCCGGTAGTTGATGGTCTCGGGCTTGGTCACCTCGCCCCAGGACCAGCTCTTGATCTTCTCCGGCGAGGCGATGCTGATGCGGACGCGGTCGAACTCGAGCCGCGGCCGCGGCGCCGTCGTGATCGGCGGACGGATGTCCATTAGACTTCTCCTTTGACCGGCTGGGGCACGGCGATGCCCCAGGGCAGGACGTCGTCCTTGTCGCCCTTCTCCAGCTCCACGTTCAGGCACAGGCTCTGGAGCTCGCGGATGAGCACGTTGACCGATTCGGGCAGACCGGGCGTGAATTCGAGGTCGCCCTTGACGATGGCCTCGTAGATCTTGGCCCGGCCCTCGACGTCGTCCGACTTGACGGTCAGGAGCTCCTGGAGACAGTAGGCGGCGCCGTAGGCCTCGAGGGCCCAGACCTCCATCTCGCCGAAGCGCTGGCCGCCGAACTGGGCCTTGCCGCCGAGGGGCTGCTGGGTGATCAGGGAGTACGGGCCGGTCGAGCGGGCGTGGATCTTGTCGTCGACGAGGTGGTAGAGCTTCATCATATAGATGTAGCCGACCGTCACTTCCTGGTCGAAGAGCTCTCCGGCGACCCCGTCGAAGAGGACGGTCTTGCCGCTCTCCGGCAATCCGGCCTTCTTCAGGAGCTGTTTGATCTCGTTCTCGCTGGCGCCGTCGAAGACCGGCGTGGCCATCCAGATATCGAGGGTCCGGGCGGCCCAGCCGGCGTGGGTCTCGAGGATCTGGCCGACGTTCATGCGGGAGGGCACGCCGAGCGGATTGAGGACGATCTCGACCGGCAGGCCGTCGGGCAGCCGGGGCATGTCCTCCTCGGGCACGATCTTGGCGACGATGCCTTTGTTGCCGTGACGGCCGGAGACCTTGTCCCCCACCGACAGCTTCCGCTTCATGGCGATGAAGACCTTGATGGACTGGATGACGCCGGGAGCGAGCTCGTCGCCCTTCTTGAGGTTCTCGACCTTCTCCTTGAAGATGGAGCGGAGGGCCTCGATCTGGCGCTTGACCTTCTTGTCGAGGTCCTTGATCTCGCGGTCGCGGTCCTCGTCGCCGTCGAGCTTGAGCTTCATGGCGTCGTCGTAGTCGAGGGTCTCGAGGACCTTTTCGGTCAGCTTGGTGCCCTTCTCGACGGTCTGGCCGCCGACCTTCTGGCTCTTCTCGACGACCGAGCCCTTGAGCAGGGCCCGGACCTTATCCCACTTCTCGGCCTCCATGATGACGATCTCGTCGTCGAGGTTGCGCTTGAGCGTGGCGATCTCGTCCTTCTCGATGGCCTTGGCCCGGGGCCCCTTCTCGATGCCCCGGCGGGAGAAGATACGGACGTCGATGATGGTCCCCTCGACGCCGGGCGAGCAGTAGAGGGAGGCGTCCTTGACGTCCAGGGCCTTCTCGCCGAAGATCGCCTTGAGCAGCTTCTCCTCCGGCGACAGCTGGGTCTCCCCTTTCGGCGCGACCTTGCCGACGAGGATGTCGCCGGACTTGACGTGCGCGCCGATGCGGACGATGCCGTTCTCGTCCAGGTTGCGGAGGAGGTTCTCGGGGACGTTGGGGATGTCCCGGGTGATCTCCTCGGGGCCGAGCTTGGTGTCGCGGGCCTCGATCGTCTCCTCGACGATATGGAGGGAGGTGAAGATGTCCTCCTTGATGAGCTTCTCGCTGACGATGATGGCGTCCTCGAAGTTGTAGCCGCGCCAGGGCATGAAGGCGCAGAGGACGTTGCGGCCGAGGGCCAGCTCGCCGGCGTCCGTGCAGGAGCTGTCGGCCAGGACCTGGCCGCGGGTCACTTTGTCGCCCTTGCGGACGATGGGCCTGTGGTTGGTCGAGGTGTTCTGGTTGGTGCGGAGGAATTTGATCAGGGTGTAGAGGTCGGTGCCGACGTCGTAGCTGCGTCCGGCCTCCTTTTCGTCCACGCGGACGATGATCCGCTCGGCGTCGACGAACTCGACGACGCCGTTGCGGCGGCAGACGATGACGTCGCCCGAGCCGACGGCGACGAGGTCCTCGATGCCGGTCCCGATGAGGGGGGCCTCCGGCCGGAGGAGGGGCACGGCCTGGCGCTGCATGTTGGAGCCCATGAGGGCCCGGTTGGCGTCGTCGTGCTCCAGAAAGGGAATCAGGGAGGCAGCCACGCTCACCAACTGGCTGGGGGAGACGTCCAAATAATCAATTTTGTCAGGGCTCGCCATGACGTATTGGCCGCCCTGGCGGGCTTCCACCAGGTCTTTCAGGAAGCGCCCTTCCTCATCGAGCTCGGCGTTG
>JBFYNT010000301.1:0-4104 GCA_041304225.1 Candidatus Aminicenantota bacterium | reverse complement strand
ACCTTCTGGACATCCAGACGCAGTCCTATCGCGAGTTCCTGCAGATGGACCTCCTCCCGGAGGAGCGCAAGGACACCGGCCTCCAGGCCGCGCTGAAGGATGTCTTCCCCATCTCCGACTTCAAGGAGACGACGGAGCTCGAGTTCCTCAGCTATTCCATCGGGACCTGGGAGTGCAAGTGCGGCCGGCTCAAGGGGGTCGAGAACTCCCGGGCCAAGTGCAACGCCTGCCAGACGCTCCTGCCCGCGGGCATGGAGCTGGCCGAGAAGGAAGTCTGTCCCTTCTGCGGCGCGGCCCGCAAGGTCGAGATCCCGCTCTGCGAGCACTGCGGTGACCGCGTCGGGCTCAAGATCAAGTACACCCCGATGGAGTGCATCCAGAAGGGCTACACCTACTCCATCCCCCTCAAGCTCAAGGTCCAGCTCGTGTCCTGGGAGAAGGACGCCGCGACCAAGGCCAAGCGGCTCAAGCACATCAAACAGCAGGAAGTCTACTTCGGCGACATCCCGCTCATGACCGAGAAGGGCACGTTCATCTTCAACGGCATCGAGCGCGTCGTCGTCAGCCAGCTCCAGCGCTCGCCCGGCGTGTTCTTCCGCCAGGCCGAGGCCAAGGGCTTCTTCATCGCCAAGATCATCCCGTACCGCGGCGCCTGGGTCGAGTTCGAGCACGACGCCAAGAACCTGATCTGGGTCCGCCTCGACCGCAAGAAGAAGTTCCTGGCCAGCGTCTTCCTCCGGGCCCTGGGCTTCGGCACGGACGAGGATATCCTCAAGCTCTTCCATAGGGTCTACAAGGTCGTCCCCGAGGACGGAAAGCTGTTCTGGGAGGTCTCGGACAGCCTGGCCGGGAAGTCCCCGGCCGAAGACGTCACCGACGCCAAGGGCCGCAAGGTCCTGGCCCCGGCCAAGAAGAAGATCACCCCCGAGGTCCTGGCCGCGCTCAAGGACGCCGGCGTCACCCGCGTCCCCCTCCTGAAGAAGGAACTCCTCGGCGCCTACAGCCTGGCCGGCATCAAGGGCAAGGTCCGGGTCAACGAGCCCCTCGAGGACGTCCACCTCGACCTCCTGGCCGGGCGGGGAGAGCCCTTCGAGGTCTTCTACCCCGAGGACGACCGGGCCGGTCTGATCTGGAGCACGACGCTCAGGAAGGACCTCCGCAAGGACCAGCCCCAGGCCCTCGGCGAGATCTACCGCAAGCTGAGGCCGGGCGAGCCCCACACCCAGGAGAGCGCCCACAATCTCTTCCACGGCCTGTTCTTCAATCCCCAGAAGTACAACTTCTCCCGCATCGGCCGGCTCAAGTTCAACATCAAGCTCGGCCTGGAGACGCCGCTCGAGGACAAGACGCTGGCCCCCAAGGACTACGTCGACGTCCTCAAGTACCTCCTCAACCTCCGCTTCGGCGAGGGGATGGTCGACGACATCGACCACCTCGGCAACCGCCGGGTCCGGTCGGTCGGCGAGCTCGTCGAGAACGCCTTCCGTATCGGCCTGACCCGGATGGAGCGGACGATCAAGGAGAAGATGACCATCACCGCGGACCTGGCGGCGGCCATGCCCCAGGACCTCATCAACTCCAAGCCGGTCATCGCGGCCCTCAAGGAATTCTTCGGCAGCTCGCAGCTGTCCCAGTTCATGGACCAGATCAACGCCTTGGCCGAGATCACCCACAAGCGCCGCCTCTCGGCCCTCGGCCCCGGCGGCCTCAGCCGCGAGCGGGCCGGCTTCGAGGTCCGCGACATCCAGACCTCGCACTACGGCCGGATCTGCCCGGTCGAGACGCCGGAAGGCCCGAACATCGGCCTCATCTCCTCCCTCAGCTGTTTCGCCCGGGTCAACGAGTACGGCTTCATCGAGACGCCCTACCGCAAGGTCGAGAACAGCCGGGTCGTCGACTTCGTCAAGGTCCTCCATCCCGGGTCGAGCGACTACAAGATCGGCGACATCGTCAAGAAGGACGAGATGGCCAAGGCCGTCGACAAGCTCAAGGAGCAGAAGGCCCGCCAGCTGCCGTCCGTCGAGCCCTACTGCTACTACCTGACCGCCTGGGAGGAGGAGAAGCACAACATCGCCCAGGCCAACGCCCCGGTCGACGAGCGCGGCCGGTTCCAGAACGACCTCGTCAGCGCCCGCGAGCGCGGCAACTTCAAGAACATCCCCCGCGAGCAGATCCACTACATCGACGTCTCCCCGAAACAGCTCGTCTCCCTGTCCGCCGCCCTCATCCCGTTCCTCGAGCACGACGACGCCAACCGGGCCCTGATGGGCTCGAACATGCAGCGCCAGGCCGTGCCCCTCATCCGGCCGGAGGCCCCCCTCATCGGCACGGGCATCGAGGGGCTGGTCGCCGAGGGCTCCGGCGACGTCGTCGTCTGCCGCCGGGCCGGCGTCGTCGAGTTCGTCGACGCCGAGCGGCTCATCGTCCGCGTGGACGAGAAGGAGGCCGGCCGCAGCTGGGACGTCGGCACCGACCTCTACTCCCTGGTCAAGTTCCTGCGGACCAACCAGAACACCTCGACCAATCACCGGCCCATCGTCCGGAAGGGGGACAAGGTCTCCCGCGGCCAGGTGCTGGCCGACAGCTCCTGCACGGACGGGGGCGAGCTGGCCCTCGGCCGCAACGTCCTCTGCGCCTTCATGCCCTGGCGGGGCTACAACTTCGAGGACGCCATCGTCGTCAGCGAGAAGCTCATCAAGGAGGACATCTTCACCTCGCTCCACATCGTCGAGGAGACCATCGAGGCCCGCGACACCAAGCTCGGCCCCGAGGAGATCACCCGCGACATCCCCAACGTCCCCGAGAACCTGCTCCGCAACCTCGACGAGAACGGCATCGTCCGCATCGGCGCCCACGTCAAGTCGGGCGACATCCTCGTCGGCAAGGTCGCCCCGAAGGGGGAGACCCAGCTGTCGCCGGAGGAGAAGCTGCTCAAGGCGATCTTCGGCGAGAAGGCCCTCGACGTCAAGGACGCCTCCCTCTACTGCTCGCCCGGCGTCGAAGGCACCATCATCGACGTCCGCATCTTCTCCCGCCGCGGCATCGAGAAGGGGCCGCGGGCCAAGGCCATCGAAAAGGACGAGATCGCGACGCTCAAGCGCGACCTCGACGCCGAGATCGAGATCCTGGAGAACGAGAAGTGGGAGAAGGTCCGGGCCCTGCTCAAGGGCTCGGTCGTCGAGAAGAGCCAGAAGGTCGGCGGCCAGACCCTGGAGAAGGGGACCAAGCTGACCGAGAAGGTCCTGGAAAGCCTGGACTTCGACGACGCCCAGAAGCTCAAGCTCAGCGACGACGAGGACCGCGACCGCGAGATCAAGGACCTCGACAAGAAGGCCAAGCGCCAGGTCGAAGCCCTCCGCGCGGTCTTCAAGGACAAGGTCGACAACCTCAAGAAGGGCGACGAGTTGGCCCCCGGGGTCATCCAGGCCATCAAGGTCTTCATCGCCATGAAGCGGAAGCTGTCGGTCGGCGACAAGATCTCCGGCCGCCACGGCAACAAGGGCATCGTCGCCAAGATCGTGCCCGAGGAGGACATGCCCCGGCTGCCCGACGGGCTGCCGGTCGAGATCGTCCTCAACCCGCTCGGCGTCCCGTCCCGCATGAACGTCGGCCAGATCCTCGAGACGCACGCCGGCTGGGCCTCCCGGACGCTCGGCATCTGGATGTCCACCCCGGTCTTCGACGGGGCCAGCGAGAAGGAGATCAAGCTGCTGTTGAAGAAGGCCGGCCTGCCCGAGACCGGCAAGACGCCGCTCTACGACGGCATGGCCGGCGAGATCTTCGACCAGGAGATCACGGTCGGCTACATCTATATGATGAAGCTCTTCCACCTCGTCGACGACAAGATCCACGCCCGCTCGACCGGCCCGTACTCCCTCATCACCCAGCAGCCCTTGGGCGGCAAGGCCCAGTTCGGCGGCCAGCGGTTCGGCGAGATGGAGGTCTGGGCCCTCGAGGCCTACGGCGCCGCCTACTGCCTGCAGGAGCTCCTGACGGTCAAGTCCGACGACGTCGAGGGCCGGGCCAAGATCTACGAGGCCATCGTCAAGGGCGACCTCGACTTCACGCCCGGGCTGCCCGAATCCGTCAACGTCCTCATCCGCG
>JBFYNT010000300.1:0-2535 GCA_041304225.1 Candidatus Aminicenantota bacterium | reverse complement strand
GATGACCGCGGCCACGGTCATGCCGAAGAAGATCCATTCGCCGAAGATGACGTAGGTGAAGAGCTGTTTGAACGTACCTGTCAGGGTCAGCAGGATGCTCCAGAGGGTGATGGCCACGATGGCGACATGCGGGGTGAGGAACTTGGGATGGCATTCGGCGATCTTCCTGAAGAACATGCCGTCGCGGGCCATGGCGAAGTAGACCCGCGGCGAGGTCAGCATGTTCTGGTTGGCCGCGCCGAGGATGGAGAAGAGGATGAGAAGAGTGATGAGCGAGGCCAGGAACGGACCGCCGATGACCTGCATGACGTCGAGGGCGACCCGCCCTTCGGAGGCCGCGATCTTGCCGACGGGCATGATGTAGAGATAGGCCAGGTTGGCCAGGACGTAGAGGACGATGACGGCGACCGTGCCGATGAGGATGCCCAGGGGCAGGTTCTTCTTCGGGTTCTTGACCTCTCCGGCGCTGTAGGTCGCGGCCTCCCAGCCCTTGTAGGCCCAGAGGGAGGCGACCAGACCGACGCCGAAGGCCCCGAACAGGCCGAAGTTGAACGGCCCCGGGGACGGCTCGACGAAGTTCCGCGCGGCGCCCTGGCCCTTGGCGAAGAAAAAGACGCCGATGACGATGATGCCGATGGCGCCCGTCTTGAGGTAGGTCGTCCAGTTCTGGAGTCGCGACCCCCAGCGAAGGCCGATATAGTTGACGGCCCCGAGGAAGGCGACGAAGCCGGCCGCGATGAGCTTCTTGACGAGGGGGCTCATGTCGACGAAGCGGGGCAGGATGTTGTGGGAGAAGGCCACGGCCAGCGTCGCGATCGAGCCCGAGTCGATGACCAGGAAGAGGGTCCAGCCGAATAGGAAAGAGATAAGCGGACCGTAAGCCTCGCGGAGGTAGATGTAGATGCCGCCGGCCTCGGGCATGGCCGCGCCGAGCTCGGCGAAGGCCACGGCGCCGAAGAAGCTGAACATGCCGCCGATGACCCAGACGGCCAGCATGAGCAGCGGCGCGGGCACGGCCGCGGCGATCTCCGACGGGGACAGGAAGATGCCCGAGCCGACGACGCCGCCGATGACGATCATGACGACATCCCAGAGACTCAGGATCCGCGGCAGGGCGATCTTGGTCTTGTCGATGACGGGACAAGCCTGGACGTTCTGTTCCATGGGGCTCATCTCCTTTGATCCAGAGCGCTCACAGCCAGGGGATTCTAACAGCAGCCGGGAAAAAGGGCAAACCCGGCCGGCTACCTCGATCGGCCCTCAGCTAGCGCTGAGGACTGGCTGGCTGGCGGCTACCCGAGCCGGCCCTCAGCTAGAGCTGAGGATTGCCAAGCCGATCCATCATGCGGTACTGGATGGCTTCGGAGACGTGGGCGGTCTCGATCCCGTCCCGGCCGTCGAGGTCGGCGATCGTCCGGGCCACTTTGAGGACCCGGTCGAAGGCCCGGGCGCTGAAGCCAAGCTTGGTCACGGCCATCTCCAGGAGCCGTTCGGCCTCGGGCGGCAGAAGGCAGAACCGCTTGACCTCCTTCGGTCCCATACGGGCGTTCGTGAAGATGCCGCGACCGGCGAAGCGCGCCGTCTGCCTCTCCCTCGCCGCGGTCACCCGGGCCCGGATGGCCGCGGAGCCCTCGGCCGGCGCCCGCGAGACGATGTCGCCGAACCTGACCTCGGGCACGTCGAGCTGGATGTCGATCCGGTCGAGGAGCGGGCCGGAGATCTTGGAATAGTAGCGGGCCTTCTCGCTGTCGGTGCAGTCGGCGGCCTTGCCGAGGAGGCCTCGGCGGACGTCGGCGCAGGGATTCATGGCCGCGACCAGCATGAAGGCGGAGGGGAAGGTCACGGAATACCCGGACCGGGCGACCGTCACCCGGCCGTCCTCGACCGGCTGGCGCAGGTCCTCGAGGACCTTGCGCTTGAACTCCGGCAGCTCGTCGAGGAAGAGGAGCCCGTGGTGGGCCAGGCTGACCTCGCCCGGCTTGGGCAGGAGTCCCCCGCCGACGAGCCCGGCGTCGGTCACGGTGTGATGCGGCGCGCGAAAAGGCCTCGAGCCGATCGTCCCAGACCCGGCCAGCAGCCCCGCGGCGCTGTAGACCCGCGTCACCTCGAGCCGCTCCTCGTAGGACATGTCGGGGAGGATCGACGGCAGGCGGCGGGCCAGCATGGTCTTGCCCGCCCCGGGCGGCCCGACCATGAGGACGTTGTGGCCTCCGGCCGCGGCCACCTCGAGGGCCCGCTTGACGTGAGACTGGCCTTTGACGTCCTCGAAGTCGACCGGATAGGCGGACGGCGCGGCCAGGTCCCGCTCGTCGAAGCGGCAGGGCTCGACCTCTCCCGGCTCGCGGAGGAGCCGGACGACCCGGACGAGGTCCTCCAGGGCGTAGACCTCGAGGCCGCGGACGAGCGCCGCTTCGCGGGCGTTGGCGAAGGGGACGACGATGCCCCGGAAGCCCGAGGCCGCGGCCATCATGGCGATGGGCAGGAGGCCCCGGCCGGGCTTGAGGCGCCCGTCGAGGGCCAGCTCGCCGACGAAGA
>JBFYNT010000299.1:0-3193 GCA_041304225.1 Candidatus Aminicenantota bacterium | reverse complement strand
GATCCACGGCACGGGCGCCGTGCCCGGCGGCATCAACAAGAACCTCTCGCCCGAGGAGCGGGACCGCTTCCTCAAGGGCGCCGCGCCGCTCAACATCGACCAGATGATCGCCTGGGCCCAGGCCGCCGTCGAGCTCTTCAAGGACTACCATCGCAAGAACAAGGACGTCGTCGACGGCTTCGCCGCCTTCCCGTCCAACCACCTCAGCCTCGTCCGCAAGGACGGGGCCCTCGACTTCTACCACGGCGTCCTGCGGGCCGTCGACGCCGAGGGCCGCAAGGTCCTCGACGACGTCGACTACCAGGACTACCTCGTGCACATCGGCGAGGAGACCCGGTCCTGGAGCTACATGAAGTTCCCCTACCTCCGCTCCCTCGGCAAAGCCGACGGCTGGTACCGGGTCGGGCCCCTGGCCCGGCTCAACACCTGCGATTACGTCCCGTCGCCCCTGGCCCAGAAGGAGTTCGAGGCTTATAAGGCCTACACCGACGGCAAGCCCAATAACATGTCCCTGCACACCCACTGGGCCCGTCTCATCGAGCTCCTCCATTCGGCCGAGGTCATCAAGGAGCTCCTGCTCGACAAGGACATCCAAGGGACGAAGCTCGTCAAGAAGGGGAAGCGGGTCCCCGAGGGCGTCGGCCTGGTCGAAGCGCCGCGGGGCACGCTCTTCCACCACTACCGCGTCGGCGACGACGACCGGATCACGATGGCCAACCTCATCGTCTCCACGACCAACAACAACGAGCCGATGAACCGGGCCGTCCACTGGGTCGCCATGAACATGCTGTCGGAGAAGCCCGAGATCACGGAGGGCATGCTCAACCGCGTCGAGGTGGCCATCCGGGCCTACGATCCGTGCCTGAGCTGCGCCACCCACGCCGTCGGCCGGATGCCGCTCGAGGTCAGCCTGGTCGACGGGAACGGCCGCGTCCTCCAGAGGAAGGTCCGCTGATCCGCAAGTCACCGGAAAGGCCCGCGGCGCTCGTCCTGGGGATCGGCAATCCGGGCCGCCGCGACGACGGCCTGGGGGCCGCCCTCGTCGAACGGCTGGCGAAGCGCCGGCTCAAGGGCGTCGTTTGCGACGCCGATTACCAGCTCAACGTCGAGGCCGCCCTGGCCTGCGCGGCGCACGACCTGGTCGTCTTCGTCGACGCCGCCCGCGGCCTGCGCCGGCCCTTCGCGTTCACCCGCGTCCGCCCGGCCGCCGGCCTGCCGGCCTTGAGCCACGCGCTCTCGCCCGCGGCGGTCCTGGGCGTCGCGGCCGGCCTCTACGGCAAGACGCCGGACGCCCGGCTGCTGGCCGTTCGCGGCCACAGTTTCGCGGTCGGCGAGGGCCTCACGGCCCGGGCCGAGGAGAACCTCGGACTGGCCCTGGACTTCCTGCTGGATTTCCTGAAGGGGGACCGGTCATGACCGTGAAGACGATCTCCGTCGCGCGGGACCTCCTGGCCACGAACAGACAGGCGGCCGCCGCCATCCGGGCCGAGCTGCGGGCCCGGGGCATCCTCGGCGTCAATCTGCTGAGCTCGCCCGGGTCGGGCAAGACGACCCTGCTCGAGGCCCTGGCCGACCGCTTCCGCGGCCGATACCGGATGGCGGTCGTCGAAGGCGACATCGAGACCGAGCGCGACGCCGAGCGCATCCGGGCCAAAGGGGTGCCGGCCTGGCAGATCACGACCGGCGGGGCCTGCCATCTCGAGGCCAAGATGATCGGCAAGGTCCTCGACCGGATCCCCGCCGAGATCGATCTCCTGTTCGTCGAGAACGTCGGCAACCTCGTCTGCCCGGCCGCCTACGACCTGGGCGAAGACCTCCGCCTCGTCCTGCTGTCCTCGCCCGAAGGGGACGACAAGCCGGCCAAATACCCGCAGGCCTTCCTCTCGGCGGACGCCCTCGTCCTGACCAAGACAGACCTCCTGCCCTACCTCCCGTTCGACCCGGACCGGGCGGCGGCCGAGGCCCTGTCGATCAAGCCCGGGCTCAAGGTCTTCGCCGTGTCGGCCCTCCGTGGCGACGGCGTCGACGGCCTGGCCGCCTGGCTCGTCGAAGCGCTCGGGCGACTGAGGTCAGGCCGTGCATGAGCTGTCGCTCGTGGCCTCGGTCTTCGAGGTCCTCGAAGAGAAGGCCCGCGAGCACGGCGCGGCCCGAGTGACCCGCGTCGTCCTCAAAGTCGGCGTCATGTCGGGTATCGTCCCCGACCTCCTCGAGTCGGCCTTCGACATCTATAAGAAGGGAACGCCGGCCGAAAGCGCCCGCCTGGAGATCGTCGCCGTGCCGGTCGGCCTGCGCTGCCCGGACTGCGGCGGCACGACGGCGCGCGAGGACGCGGACTTCTCCTGCGCCGCCTGCGGATCGAGGCGGGTCGAGATCGTCGCCGGACGCGAGCTCGTCGTCGAGACGATCGAACTCGAAACTTGACAAGCGCGAATTCGTTCTGTTATAAAACCCGGGTTATCAGAATGGTCTGACTTCTCCTGGCATCGCCGTAAGGAGATTTGGATTTTTATAGACCATAGTCGTCCGACCCCGAGGCCGGCGGAGGGCCGAGAGGCCCACCCCGCCTCAGCCTCGCCACTCTGCCGCCCCGCCCCGGCGGCGCCCGTCTTTTTCCGATACCCGGCCCCGAGGGAAATCTTCGTACCGGAGGGATGATTTGGACACCGATAAAGCCAAGGTCCAGTCGCTGGTCGACAAGCACAAGGGTCTCAAGAAGAACCTCATCGCCATCCTCCTCGACGTCCAGGAGACCTTTAACTACCTCCCGCCGGAAGCGCTCCGCCAGGTCGCCAAGGCCCTGGGCATGCCCCTCATCGACGTCATCGGAGTGGCCACCTTCTACCGGGCCTTCAGCCTCAAGCCGCGGGGCAAGCACATCTGCCTCGTCTGCCTGGGGACCGCCTGCCACGTCCGGGGCGGCCCGAAGATCCTGGAGGAGCTCGAGCGCAAGCTGGATGTTCCGGCCGGGGAAACGACGAAGGACGACCTGTTCACGCTGGAGACGGTCGCCTGCCTCGGCTGCTGCGCCATCGGTCCCGTCGTCGTGATCGACGGCGAGTACCACGGCCATGCGACCATCCGGAAGATCGGGCCGATCCTCGGCAAGTACCAGAAGACGGAAGCCTCATGACGACGGAAAGGAAGGACATCTGATGGCCGGAAAGCAAAAACTCACCATCCAAGACCTGGCCAA
>JBFYNT010000298.1:0-10643 GCA_041304225.1 Candidatus Aminicenantota bacterium | reverse complement strand
CCGGGCGGGAGGCATTCTCGAGGCATCCTCCCCGGCTAAGGTCGAGGCCGCCGCCGCGCGCCTCCTCGCGAAGCCCCTGGTCACCGCGCAGACCGGTCCGGAAGGGCGCGTCGTCCGCTGTGTTCTCGTCGAGGAGGCCGTCGATGTCGAACGCGAGCTCTACATCGGGCTGACGATCGACCGGAGCCGCGCGGAGTACGCGCTTCTGGTTTCACCTCAAGGCGGCGTCGACATCGAGACTCTGGCGGCCGGTAAGCCCGGAACCGTCCTCGAACAGACCATCCGCCCGGCGGCGGGTCTCCTGCCGGCCCATGCCGAACGCGCCGCGGCGGCGCTCGAGCTTTCCGGCGAGGCCTCCGGCCGGGCCAAGGA
This sequence comes from Candidatus Aminicenantota bacterium, assembly GCA_041304225.1. GTDB lineage: Bacteria > Acidobacteriota > Aminicenantia > Aminicenantales > Saccharicenantaceae > RBG-16-66-30. The sequence goes on along the minus strand of JBFYNT010000298.1, from coordinate 10,271 downwards.
CATTGCCGCCGCGCTCGTCCGGGCCTTCGAGGCCATGAACGCGACGCTCCTCGAGATCAATCCTCTCGTCCTGACGCGCGGCGGCCGGCTCGTCGCCGCCGACGCCAAAGCCGAGATCGACGACAACGCCCTCCCCTTTCATCCCGGCCTGCGGGAACTCCGCGATCCGGACGAGGGAACGCCCGCGGAGCGCGCGGCCGCGGCGGCCGGCCTGAGCTTCGTCAAGCTCGACGGCGACGTCGGCTGCGTCGTCAACGGCGCGGGGCTGGCCATGGCTACGATGGACCTCGTCGCCCTCGCCGGCGGCCGCCCGGCCAACTTCCTCGACATCGGCGGCGGCGTCTCCGAGGACGCCGTGGCCCGGGCTTTCGGTCTTCTCGCCTCGGATACCGCCGTCCGCTCGGTCCTGGTCAACATCTTCGGCGGCATCGTCCGCTGCGACCTCGTCGTCCGCGGCCTCATCCGGGCCGCCCACGGATCCGGCGTGAGCCTCCCTGTCGTCATGCGCCTCGAGGGCACGAACGTCGAAGAGGCCAGGTCCCTGCTTACGGCCTCAGGCCTGCCTTTCGCCCTCGTTCCCGATATGGAAACGGCCGCGCGCGAAGCCGTCCGCCTGGCCCGCGCGGCGGGAGGTCCGCGGTGAGCATTCTCGTCGGCGCCTCCACCCGCGTCGTCGTCCAGGGCCTCACCGGCGGCCAAGGGACCTTCCACGCGCGGCGCATGCTCGATTACGGCACGACGGTCGCGGCCGGGGTGACCCCCGGCAAAGGCGGATCGGTCCATCTCGGCGTCCCCGTGTTCGACACCGTGGCCGAGGCGGTCCGCGAAGAGGGCGTCGACGCCTCCGTCATATTCGTGCCGGCGGCCCACGCTCCGGCCGCCGTCGTCGAAGCCGCCGAGGCGGGCCTTCGCCTCATCGTCTGTATCACCGAGGGCATCCCGGTCCACGACATGATCCGCGTCCGCGAGACGCTCCGCCGGACCTCCGCCCTCCTGCTCGGCCCGAACACGCCCGGCGTCATCGTCCCCGGCCGGGCCAAGCTCGGGATCATGCCCGGCCCCATCCACCGGACCGGCCCCGTCGGCGTCGTCTCACGCTCGGGGACCCTGACCTACGAGGCCGTCCACCAGCTGACCCTCCTGGGGCTTGGCCAGTCGACCGCCGTCGGAATCGGCGGCGATCCCGTCATCGGGTTGTCCTTCGTCGACGTCCTGGCGCTTTTCGAGAAGGACCCGGAGACCGAGGCCGTGGTCCTCATCGGCGAGATCGGCGGCACGGCCGAAGAAGAGGCCGCGGCGCTCCTCCGGCGGGGCTTCTCCAAGCCCGTCGTGGCCTACGTCGCCGGGCTGACCGCCCCGCCCGGCCGCCGCATGGGCCACGCCGGGGCCATCTCTTCCTCCGGGCGGGGAACGGCCGCCGGGAAGATCACGCTCCTCGAAACGGCCGGGATCCGGGTGGTCCGGGATCCGGCCGGGATCGGACGGGCCGCGGCCGAGGCCCTGAACGCTTGATTTTTTGCCCATTCGGCTTATAATAGCCCGCGACGCATCTTCCCCCAGAGATACCTCGACGACCACGAAATCCCTCAGAAGGCTCCTTTATGAACGATGAGAACGGCTCGCTCGGCAAGAAGATCCAGCGGACGCTCATCGGCAAGCCCCGCGACATCAAGGACCCGTCCCTCTTCCACAAGATCGCCCTCATCCCCATCCTGGCCTGGATCGGCCTAGGGGCGGACGGGCTGTCCTCGGCCTCCTACGGACCCGAGGAGGCCTTCAAGGTCCTCGGCCAGCACACCTATCTGGCCCTCGCGCTGGCCGTGGCCACGGCCCTAACGATCTTCATCATCTCTTACGCCTACTCCCGGATCATCGAGTACTTCCCGTCGGGCGGCGGCGGCTACATCGTCGCGACCCATACGCTCGGCGAGAAGGCCGGCGTCGTCTCGGGCTCGGCCCTGCTCGTCGACTACATGCTGACGATCACCGTGTCCATCGTCGCCTGCGGTGACGCCGTCTTCAGCTTCTTTCCGGCCGCGGCCCAACCCTTCAAGACCCCCTTCGAGGTCCTGGCCATCGTTTTCCTCGTCGTCATCAACCTGCGCGGCGTTAAGGAATCGGTGACCCTGCTGGCCCCGATCTTCGCCGTGTTCGTCCTGACCCACGCCTTCCTCATCGGCTACGGCATTCTCAAGCATGTTCCCGAGATCGGCGCCGTCGCCGCCGAAGTCCGCACCGGCTTCCAGGGAGGGCTAGCGACGCTCGGCCTGGGCGGCATGGCCCTCCTGTTCTTGCGGGCGTTCTCGATGGGCGGCGGCACGTACACCGGGATCGAGGCCGTCTCGAACGGCCTCCAGATCCTGCGCGAACCGCGCGTCCAGAACGGCAAGAAGACCATGGTCTACATGTCGGTGTCCCTGGCCGTCACCGCCGGAGGGATCCTCGTCTGCTACCTGCTGCTCGGAGTGACCCCGGTGGCCGGCAAGACCCTCAACGCCGTCCTGGCGGGAGAGGTCTTCGGCGGCTGGAGCTTCGGCGGCGTGCTCGCCATCATCACGATCTTCACGGAGGGCGCCATCCTCTTGGTCGCCGCGCAGGCGGGTTTCGTGGACGGGCCGAGGGTCATGGGCAACATGGCCGTCGACTACTGGTTCCCCCATCGCTTCGCCTCGCTTTCGAGCCGGTTGACCATGCAGAACGGCGTGGTGCTCATGGGCGGGGCGGCCATCCTGCTCCTGCTCTATTCGAGGGGCCGGATCGCGACGCTCATCGTCATGTATTCCATCAACGTCTTCATGACCTTCTCGCTATCCCAGCTGGGCATGTCCCGGTTCTTCATCAAGAACAGGCGCACGGACCCCCACTGGAAGAAACACCTGCCCGTCCACCTCGTCGGACTGGCCGTCTGCCTGGCCATCCTGGTCGTCACCGTCCTCGAGAAATTCAGCCACGGCGGCTGGCTGACCCTGGTCATCACCTCGGTCGTCATCGCCCTGTGCTATCTCATCAAGGGTCACTACAACAAGGTCCGCAAGGGCGTCCGCGAGCTCGACGACATGCTCGTGGCCATCCCGCACAAGGGCACCTACAACGCCGACCCGGCCGATCCCAAGGAAATGACGGCCATCCAGCTCGTCGGCGGCTACAACGGCTTCGGGGTCCACACGTTCCTGTCCATCATCCGCGGCTTCCCCGGGCTCTACAAGAATTTCGTCTTCGTCTCCGTGGCCGAAGTCGACGCCGGGGCTTTCAAGGAGACGGAATCGGTCAGCCGGCTGACCGGGGCGACCAAGGACGCCCTCAAGAAATACGTCGAGCTGGCCCGCAAGCTCGGCTTCCCGGCCGAGTCGCGCCTGGACACCGGCATCGACGTCGTGGAAACGGCCTCGAACCTGTGCGAGTCCGTCGCCCGCGAATTCCCGAGATCGACCGTCTTCGCCGGCCAAACCGTCTTCCTCCGGCCCGGTATCGTCAACCGCATCCTCCACAATGAGACGGCCTTCGCCATCCAGCAGGAGCTGCGCTGGAAGGGCATCACGACGGTCATTCTGCCCATCCGCATCAACATTTAGTTCGAGGAGGACGCATGCCCGCTCCGACCTTCAGGACCGAGAACCGCAGCCCGATCTCCCTCGCCGCGGCCGTCGTCCTTCTCGCCCTCGCCGTCCTTGGTCCCGCCTGCCGGCCGTCGCCGAACGGCGCCGCCGTCGTCGAGGAGAGGACCGAGACCGTTCGGACCTACCCCTTCTCCGACCCCGATCCCGTCCCCATCTTCGCCCGGTCGTCCATGTGGGGCCAGGGCGCCCGGCTCTATCCGTACTTCTTCTTCGACCGCTTCACGGCCGAGCCCGTCGACAAGCCGTGGACGGTCGTCCGCCTGAGCAATCCCTACATCGAGGTGGCCGTCCTGCCCCAGGCCGGCGGCAAGGTCTGGGGCGCCGTCGACAAGGCCACCGGCCTCGAGTTCCTCTATTGGAACAAGGTCCTCAAGTTCCGCCAGATCGCCCTGCGCGGCCCGTGGACCTCGGGCGGCATCGAGTTCAATTTCGGCGTCGTCGGCCACGCCCCATCGACCGCCTCCCCCGTCGACTATCTCGTCCGCCGGAACGCCGACGGCGGCGCCTCGTGCGTCGTCGGGACGATGGACCTGCCCTCGCGGACCCGTTGGAGCGTCACCATCACCCTGCCCAAGGACAGCGCCGCCTTCGAGACCAACGCCCTGTGGGTCAATCCGACGCCCTTCAGCCAGTCTTATTACGCCTGGTCCTGCGCCGCCGTCAGGACGGCCGACGACCTCAAGTACATCTTCCCGGGACAGTGGTCCATCGGCCACGACTACTCCGTCCCGCTCGAACCCTGGCCCGTCGACCGCTCCGGCCGCGACCTTTCCTGGTATCGCAACAACGCCACGCCCGGGTCCAAGAGCTACTTCACCGTCGGCGAGTACGCCGATTATTACGGCGGCTGGTACGAGGAGTCCGACGCCGGCTTCGGCCACTGGTCCCGCTACGAGGACATGCCCGGCCGCAAGGTCTGGATCTGGGACTTGTCGCGCTCGGGCGAGATCTGGGTCGACCTCCTGACCGACGCCGACGGGCAGTATACCGAGCCCCAGGCCGGGCGCCTGCTCAACCAGTCCGACCACGGCGATTTCGCGCCGGGCTCGGCCGACCGCTGGCAGGAGCAGTGGTTCCCCTACCGCGGCATCGGGCCGATGGCCAAGGCCTCGCCCCACGCCGTGCTCAGCGCGGCCCGCGGCGGGGACACGCTCGGGCTCGGGCTCTTCCCGCTCCGGCCTGTCGACGAGGACCTCGTGGTCGCGACCGCCGGCCGGGAGGTCTTCCGGGAGCATGTCGTCCTGAAGCCGGAGCAGGTTTGGAAGAAGGACGTCCCCCTCGCCGGGGTCACGGCGGACGCCCCGCTCGAGGTCCGGCTGGGCGCGAAGCTCGTCTACGAGAGCGCGCCCGAGGCCGGCGACCTGGGCCGGCCGCTCCGTTTCAGCGCGCCTTCGGGAAACTCGGCCGAGGCCCTCTTCCTCCAGGCCCGCGGCCTCGAACGGGAGAGGCGGCTCTCCGAGGCCCTCGACGCCTACCTGGCCGCGATCGCCGCCGAGCCGCTCCACGTCCGGGCTCTGGCCCGGGCGGCCGAGCTCTACACCCGCCGGGGGGAACCGGCCCACGCCCTGGACTACGCCGGGCGCGCCCTGGCCGTTTCGATGTACGACCCGGAAGCCAATTTCGTCTATGGGGTCGCGGCCCGCCGCCTGGGCCGGCTCGTCGACGCCAAGGAGACCTTGGGCTGGGCGGCCCGCTCGCCGCAGTTCGAGGCTGTGGCCCTCGTCCAATCGGCCGAGATCGCCGTCCAGGAGAAGGACTACGACCGGGCCTCCGAATACGCGTTGAGAGCCCTGGTCTCCGACGACCTCAACGTCAACGCGCTCGAGGTCCTGGCGGCCGCCCATCGACTGGCCGGCCGGAAGTCCGAGGTCAAGCGGGTCCTGGGCTGGCTCGGCGAGGTCGATCCGCTCGATCACCTGGCCCGTTTCGAGCGTTACCTCGGCAGCCGCGAGCCCGCGGACCTCGAGGCCTGCCGGGCGCTCATCCGCAACGAGCTGCCCCACGAGACATGGCTCGAGATAGCCTCCTTTTACGCCCGACTCGGGCTCGACGCGGACGCCGCGGCGGCCCTGAAGGCGGCGCCGGAACAGACGACCGTCCTCTACACCCTCGCCTATCTCCTCCGCGACAGCGCGCCGGCGGAGAGCGCCGCGCTGCTCGCAAAAGCCTCGGCGGCGTCGCCCCATCTCGTCTTCCCCTTCCGCGAGGAGGAGATCGCCGTCTTCTCCTGGGCCATCGCGGCCCGGCCGGCCGACTGGCGGCCCAAGTACTACCTGGCTCTCATCCTCTGGGGCAAAGGACGGTTGGAGGAGGCGAAGGACCTCTTCGATATGGCCGAGGGCGCCGATTACGCACCGTTCTATCTCGCCCGCGGCGCGTTCTTCGAGCGGACCGACGCCGCGCGGGCGGCCGCCGACCTGGGCAAGGCCATCGAGCTCGACGCCGCGAGCTGGCGGGCCCGCCACAGTCAGACGGCTTTCCTGCTGCGGCAGGGCCGCAAGGACGAGGCCCTGGCCGCGGCTCGCAAGGCGGCGGCCGATTTCCCGGCCGAAGTCCCGCTGCAGATCGACCTCGCGGAGTCCCTGCTCGCCGCCGGCGACCCCCACGAGGCCGCGACCGTCCTCGACGCCGTCGCCGCCCTGCCCTACGAGGGCGCGAGCGACATCTACGGCCTCTATGTCCGGGCCCATGTCGCGATCGGGCTCGAGGCCATGAAGAAGGCGGCCTGGGCTGACGCCGTCCGGGCGCTCGAGCTCTCCAAGCTCTACCCGGAGAAGCTCGGCACCGGGGCTCCTTTCCACCCGGACGCGCGGATGCAGGACTACCTCATCGCCCTGTGTTACGACCGCTTGGGCGAGAAGGACAACGCCGCGGCCCTGCGCGGGGCCATCCGGGATTACACGCTGACTTATTGGGACGAAGCCCAGCCGCACGGATACTTCGGCGCTCTCGTCCTGGAGAAGCTCGGCCGCAGGGAGGACCGGCTCAAGTCCCGCGAGCTCTACAGCCGCTCGGCCAAACCCGCTCCCGAGGTCCTGGCCGTTCTCGGCGCCATCAAGTGATCAGGGACGCCAGCGACGGTAAGGAATGACGGCGGGCGCCGCCTTCCCGGCGAAGCGCATGATCTCGAAGACGCCGCCCGCATCGGGCACGAGGCCGAACTTCCAATAGCGGACGAGCCCGAACTCCGACTGCGGCTCGAGGAGGCACGGGACGAGGTTGGCCGCCGGCTGGACCGAATCGACGTAGAAATCACCCTTCTTGACGGGGGCCCTCAGCGCTCTGGCGGCGACGTCGATAGACTCCGGCGCCAGGTAATCGAGCTTGGCGGGGACGACGGCCGTGACCTCGTAAGCTTCCGCGTCGATGAGCCCGTCCCTCTCGAAGGTGCCGACCTCGACGCCGAGGGCCAGGAGCGTGTCGACGATATCCAGCCGGCTCCCGGGGATGAAATAGCCGCGGGGCCGGGTCACCGATAGGGTCGGCTCGACGTTCGGGAACCAGTGCTTGACGACCTCGTCGACGACCTTAAAACCCGCCGGCGCGGGATGGGGCGCGATATCTGCGGAGGTCAGCGTCTCCCCCGCCTTCTTGTCGACCTTGAGGACGCCCCGGACGGGCGTATCGGCCCGCTCGAACCTCTTGAGCCTGAGCTCCGGTTGGGCCGGGTCGCGGGCGAAGGCCATCCGCAGGTGCACCTTGTCGTCCGGGGCCGGATCCGCGGCCCGCTCGAGGAGCCGGGCCCGGCGGTCGCCGACCATCTTCCGGACCTCGCCGGCGTGGGCGGCCACGGACTCGAGGAAGGCCCGCAGGCCGGCGTACTGCCAGGTCGTCCGGGCCGCGAGCGTCTCCAGGTCGTGGCGCGAGGCGCCCTCCTGGATGAAGGACAACGTCTCGAAGATGCCCAAGCTGTTGCGGCCGTCGTTGAGGTCGGTCGTCGAGAAGCGCTTCATCTCCTCGCGCGGTCCGGACCGCCCGGCCGCGTAGGCCGCGCCCGACGACGTGTCGACGCCGAGGTCCTCGGTGACGAGGTACTCGTGGAAGGCCACGTTCTTTTTCTTCAGGGCCTTCTCGACCTCGGCCAGGATGGTGCCCCGCGAGAAGTCCTGGAGCTCTTTCCCGATGTTGGCGTTGGAGACGCAACCGATCGACACCCGGTAGTAGTCGTCGCCCTTCTCGTGGACGTCGATCGTCACTTCGGGCCGGAAGGCCCGGAAGACCCGGTGGATGGCCCGCACGCCCTCGGCCTCGAGCTTGACGTGGTCGCGGTTCATGTCGAGGGCGAGCTCGTTCACCCGGACGTTCATTTGGCTCCCGTAGGGATTGGTCTGGGGCATGACCAGGACGTTGATCTTGGCCAGGAGCGGCGCGAGATCGCCGGCCGCCAGATCGCGGAGCAGCCACAGGACGGCCTCCTTGGCCGACTGCTCGTTGCCGTGTTGGGCGGCCGTGAAGAGCACCGTGGGCTTCGTCCGGTCGAGCGATTCGGGGGTCGCGGCCCCTTGGCCGCCCAGGACGGCCAGTAAGATGTCCCGGGCGCCGTACTCGTCGGTCGGTAGCGACCGCCCGACGACCGCGACACCGAGGCCGGGCACCCGGCTCTTGAGTGCGCTCAGGAACACCGTGATGGCCTCGACTTGAGTATATTCGCGGTAATTCGCCGCCTCCCCGGGCGTCTTGATCAGGGACGGCTTGAGGGACTGTCCCTCCGACGTCGCGCCCACTCCGAGGGCCATCAGACAGGCCATAGCCGCGATCCGCACAGCGTTGCGTCGTTTCATGCTCATCCCTCCATTCATGGGGCCGTTTCCATTGATTGAACTCATCTGGCGTTCAGGACATGAAAAAACCAAATAGAAACGTCCCCATTATTTTTCAGACGCTCCCCTCTCGCACTTCAACGAGACGTCCTTGACGGTCCCGGCCCGCAGGACCTTGAACTGGGCTTCCTCTCCGCAGGCGAGCCCGGCCAGGACCATCCGCAGCTCATTGATATCCGTATACGCCTGGCCGCCGACGGACAGGATGATGTCGCCTTTTTCGAAGGAGGCCCGGCCGGCCAACCCGTCGGTCGGCTTCGGATCGACGACCAGGTTCTCAAGGCCGTCGATCTTCTTGAGCACGAGACCGATCGTCGGGAAAGCCTTTTTGGTCTCCGGGGCCAGGCCGAAGACGTAATCGGCGATGGCCCGCGAGACGGTCAGGGTCTTCTTCCCCGCCGGGACTTCGACGGCGACGACCGTCTTGAACGGCAGCTTCGACCGTTCGTAGGCCCGCCGGTTCAGGCCGAGATTGTAGAGGAGATGCCCGGAGCCGACGCAGACGACGACGCGCCGGCCTTCGGCCTCGGCGGCCCGCACGGCGTTGGCCCCCATGACCTCGTCCCACGCCGACTGCGACCGGTAGAGCCCTTCGAAGACCGAGTCGAGTCCCGGGCCCTTCATGGCCTCGGGGAGGTCGGAGGACTCGAAAACGGCCCGGATGAGCGTCCGGTGGTCCTGGTTGGAGACATCGGGCGGCCCCGGGAAGAAGGCTTTCTCCTCGTCGCCGAGCGCGTCCCAGCCCCTCATCCGGATCTTGGAGATGACCTCGCGGGGCGCGTTCAAGGCATAAATGGGCAGCCGGTGCTCCCTGGCGAAGTCGAAGATCTTCTCGTAATAGCCGAAGTTGAAGTTCCAGGTGACGTACCAACGGATCTCCCGGAGGAACGCCTCCTTCGTCAAGATGCCCGCGGTCCACTTGTTGAGCGTCTCCTGGAGGGTCACCGGCACCATCTCCAGGCCGACGGCCAGGTGCCGGTCCTTGGCGTAGAGGGCCCGGATGACCTGGAACTCGATCTCGTGCATGGCCATCGCGTCGTGCGTCTCGCCGACGTGGACGATGCGGGCGGACATGAGATCGCGGACCATGCGCTCGAAATCGACGGCGGCGCCCGCCGGACCGGCCAGGATGGCCCCGATCCCGACCTCCATGGCCTTGTCCTTGAGCTTGGGATCGCCGATCTTGAGGGTCAGCGTCGGATCGGCCTTGTCCGCCGGAGCGACGGACGCCGTCGCCGCCTGCGGCGCCGGCGTGGGGGCCTGGGCTCGGGCCGGGATCAGAGCGGCCGAGAGCAAAAGCGCCACGGCGAGGGAGAAAAGGACCGGGAGTCTCTTCGGGGTCATGTCATCCTCCGTCGGGGAATTCCCCCGTATCATAGCCGCGGCTATGCGGGGAGTCAACGCAGGTGGGCCGGGGATCGTGTCCCGGGAATTATCCGCCGTGAAATTTCCCGGGAAAAGGGCTACAATCGTTGGCCGGTCCGAGGAGCCGCCCATGAGTGAAGTACCCGCCGCCTCCAAGCCCGAGACGAAGAGGACCATCCGGACCTTCGCCGTCGCCTCGTTCCTCAACGACATGGGCTCGGACATCATCAATCCTGTCTGGCCGCTCTTCGTCACCCAAGTCCTCAAAGCCAACATGGCGGCGCTCGGCTTCCTCGACGGCCTGGGCGAGGCCATCGTCTCGTTATCGCAAGCGATCGCCGGCTATTATTCGGACCGGATCCGCAAGCGCAAGGTCTTCATCTGGACGGGATACCTCTGCGGCGCCGTGTCGCGCCTCGGCTACGCCGCCTCGTCGGTCTGGACGACCCTCGTCCCCTTCCGCGTCCTC
>JBFYNT010000297.1:0-2527 GCA_041304225.1 Candidatus Aminicenantota bacterium | reverse complement strand
GTCGCCGGCCGCGGTGATCTCCACCGGAACGAGGGCCGAGGCCGGCTCGGTCATCCCCGGGGGCAGCGAGAAGCGGATGATCCCATCGACTTCAGGGGCCTGGCAGCGGCCGCGGCCGGTCCAGAGGCCGGGGACCGCGGGATCGGGGCCCTCGATCAGGGTTTCGACGGTCCCTCCGACGCGGGCCTCGTTCTTCGCTCTTGAAATGCGCGCCTGGATGTCCATGATCTCGCGGCGGCGGTCCTCCTTGACCGCGGCGGGGACCGAATCGGGCAGGGCGAACGAAGTCGTCCCTCTCTCGGGTGAGTAGGCGAAGACGCCCACATGGTCGAAGCGGGCCGCCGCGACGAACCGGCGCAGGGTCGCGAACTCCTTTCGCCCCTCGCCCGGGAAGCCGACGATGAGCGAGGTCCGGACGGCCGCGCCGGGGAGCTTGGTCCGGATGCGATCGAGCAGGCGCAGGGCACGGTCGCCGTCGAGGCCCCGCTTCATGGCCTTGATCAGCGCGCGGTCGGCGTGCTGGAAGGGGATATCGAGGTAGCGGCAGACCTTGGGGCCGGACATGGCCTCGAGCAGGCGGTCCGAGACCTCCTCGGGGTATCCGTAGAGGAAGCGCAACCAAGCGAGGCCGTCGACGCGCGCCAGGCGCTCGAGGAGCTTGGCCAGCCCGTCCCGGACGCCGCCCCTGTCGCGGCCGTACCAGGTCGTGTCGTGGGAGACGAGGTCGATCTCCTTGACCCCGAGGCCGGCCAGGGTCCCGGCCTCGCGGACGACCGAGGCCGCGCTCCGCGAGACATAAGGCCCCTTGATGAGCGGGATGGCGCAAAAGCCGCACCGGTGGGAACAGCCCTCGGAGATCTTGACATAGGCCCATGAGCCCGGCGTCGTCACCAGCCGGGGCGAGGCGTCGGAGTAGAGGAAGGTCCGGCCCGGGGTCCGGACGGGCAAACCATCGACGATCTCGGCGATACGATCGAAGCTGCGGACGCCCGTCCAGGCGTCTACGCCGGGGAACGCCTTCTCGAGACGGGCCCGGTCGCGCTCCACATAGCAGCCGGCGACGACGATCCTCTTGCCGGGATCTTCGCGCTTGAGCCGGAGGACCTCGGCGAGGGTGGCCTCGGCCTCGTCGCGGGCCGGACCGATGAAACCGCAGGTGTTGACGACGACGACGTCGGCGTCCCCGGCCCGGCCGGTGAGCGCGTATCCGGACGCCCTGAGCGCGCCGAGCATGACCTCGCTGTCGACCAGGTTCTTGGCGCAGCCGAGGCTGATGAGGGCGACCGCCTGTCCTCCGGCGCGCCGGCCGCCCCGGGCGCCGCGCGTCGAAGGGGTCAAGGATAGATCCTGTACAGGAGCCGGGGGAAGGGGATGGTCTCGCGGATGTGCTTGATGCCGCAGATCCAGGAGACCATGCGCTCGAGTCCCATGCCGAAGCCCGAGTGGGGGACGCTGCCGTACTTGCGCAGGTCGAGATACCATTCGTAAGCCTCGCGAGGCAGCTTGTGCTCCTCGAGGCGCCGTTCGAGCAGGGCCAGGTCATGGATGCGCTGGCCGCCGCCGATGACCTCGCCATAGCCCTCCGAGGCCAGGAAGTCGACGCCGAGGACGACGTCGGGGTTCTCGGGCGCCGGCTGCATGTAAAAGGCCTTGATGGCCGTCGGGAAGTGCGTTACGGCGACCGGCGACGTGTAGAGCTCGGAGATGATGGTCTCCTCGGGGGCGCCGAAATCGCCGCCCCATTCGATCGTCGAGCCCTTCTCGCGCAGGATGGGGACGGCTTCGGAATAGGTCAGCCGGGGGAAGGGCTTGCGGATGGCCTCGAGCGGTTGGGGATCGCGCTCGAGGGTCTCGAGCTCGGGCCGCCGCCTGGCCAGGACGCGTTCCATGATGAACAGGATGAGATCCTGGCCGAGATCGATGACGTCCTCGAGGCGGGCGAAGGCCACCTCGGGTTCGACCATCCAGAACTCGATGAGGTGGCGGCGGGTCTTGGACTTCTCGGCCCGGAACGTCGGTCCGAAGCAATAGACCTTGCCGAAGGCCATGGCCGTGGCCTCGTTGTAGAGCTGGCCGCTCTGGCTGAGGTAGGCCGGCGTGCCGTGATAGTCCGTCTCGAACAGCGTCGTCGTGCCTTCGCAGGCGGCAGGAGTCAGAATGGGCGTGTCCATGAGAACAAAGCCGTGGTCATCCAGCCAGTCGCGGACGGCTTTGATGACGGTGGCCCGCACGCGCAGCGTGGCCCACTGGCGGGAGGAGCGCAGCCAGAGGTGCCTGTTCTGCATGAGGAAATCGACGCCGTGTTCCTTGGGGGCGATGGGATACTCGTCGGTCACCAGCTGCACGATCCGCAGATCGGTAATCCCCAGCTCATACCCGCCCGGGACCCCCGGCGCCCGCTCGTCGGCGCGCACCACGCCGGTGATGATGAGGGAAGACTCCTGTGTCACGTCGCGCGCAGCCTCAAAGACCTCCAGCGGCACCTCTTTGCGAAAGACGACGCACTGCAGGATGCCTGTCCCGTCGC
>JBFYNT010000296.1:0-2640 GCA_041304225.1 Candidatus Aminicenantota bacterium | reverse complement strand
TTGCCGGCGAATTCCGTCGGGCCCTCGACCGAGACCTTCATGACGGGCTCGAGGATCTGCGGCTTGGCCTTGGCGTAGGCCTGCCGGAAGGCGCCCTGGGCGGCCGTCTGGAAGGCGATGTCGGACGAATCGACGGGGTGGTACTGGCCGTCGTTGACGACCACGCGGACGCCGACGACGGGGAAGCCGATGAGCTGGCCCTTCTTCATGACCGCCTTGAAGCCCTTGTCGCAGGAGGGGATGAACTCCCGGGGGATGCGGCCGCCTCTGACCTCGTTCGAGAACTCGTAGGCGCCCTTGGCCAGGGGCTCGAGCCGGCCGATGACCCGGGCGTACTGGCCGGAGCCGCCGGTCTGCTTCTTGTGGGTGTAGTCGAACTCGACGGCCTGGCTGATGGCCTCCCGGTAGGCGACCTGGGGCATGCCCGTCTTGACCTCGGCCCGGTACTCGCGCTTCATGCGCTCGATGTAGACGTCGAGGTGGAGCTCGCCCATCCCCTGGATGATGGTCTCGTTCGATTCGGCGTCGACATGGGTCCGGAAGGTCGGGTCCTCCTTCGTGAACCGGTTGAGGGCCTTGGCCATCCGGTCGGAGGCGTTCTTGTCCAGGGGCTCGATGGCCAGGGAAATGACCGGTTCGGGGACGTAGATCGCCGTCATCGCCAGATTGAGACCGGGATGACAGAACGTGTCTCCGGAGGCGCACTCGACGCCGAACAGGGCGACGATGTCGCCGGGACCGGCCTCGGTGATCTCGGCCATCGTGTCGGCGTGCATGCGGACCAGCCGGCCGACCTTGATCTTCTGTCCCGAGCGGGTGTTGACGAGCTCGTCGCCCTTGCGCAGGCTCCCCTGATAGATGCGGATATAGGTCAGCTGTCCGTAGGGCCCGTCCTCGAGCTTGAAGGCCAGGGCCACGGTCTTGGCCGCGGGGTCGGACGTCAGGGCGTGCTCGACGCCTTCCTGGTCGAGATCGATGGCCCGGTTCTCGACCTCCGAGGGGTTGGGGAGGTACTCGACGACGGCGTCGAGGAGCGGCTGGATGCCCTTGTTCCGGTAGGCCGAACCGACGAAGACGGGAATGAGCTTCCGGGCGATCGTCCCCTTGCGGACCGCGGACCGGATGAGCGCCTCGGTCGGGCGGCCCTCGAGGATGGCTTCCATGAGCTCGTCGGAGTGCAGGGAGGCGGCGTCGAGCATCTCCTCGCGCTTGCGGGCGGCCTCCTCGGCCATCCCGGCCGGGATGTCCTCGATCCGGATCCTCTCGCCGTCCGTCCCGTCGAAGTACAGGGCCTTCATCGTGACCAGGTCGATAAGGCCTTCGAAGGCGCTCTCGAGGCCGATGGGGACTTGCAAGAGCACGGCATTGCGGCCGAGCTTCTCGGCGATCTGGTCGCGGACCTTATAGGGATTGGCCCCGACGCGGTCGAGCTTGTTGACGAAGGCGATGAACGGGACGTTGTAGCGGCGCAGCTGGCGGTCGACGGTGATCGTCTGGGACTGGACCCCTCCGACGGAGCAGAGGACGAGGATGGCCGAATCGAGGACCCGGAGGGAGCGCTCGACCTCGATGGTGAAATCGACGTGGCCGGGAGTGTCGATGATGTTGACCGAATGGTCGGCCCACTCGACGTAGGTCGTGGCCGAGGCGATGGTGATGCCCCGCTCGCGCTCGAGGTCCATGGAGTCCATGGTGGCGCCGACGCCGTCCTTGCCCTTGACCTCGTGGATCTTGTGGATCTTCTTGCAATAGAAGAGGACCCTTTCGGTCAGCGTCGTCTTGCCGGAGTCGATGTGCGCGCTGATGCCGATGTTGCGCATTCTCGCGATGTCGGTGCTCATGGACCTATGCCTTTCGAAGATTCACGCCTGCCGGATCGTTCGGGGTTTTGCCGGTGGGAGATCAACGGACGCGCCGATGACGAACAGGTGAGCCGGTATTATAGCGGAAAACCCGGCCGGGCTCAAGGGCGGGGGAGGACCGGCGCCCCTGCCGCATTGTGCCCGGCTGCCCGGCGCCCTATAATGGCCGGGAAGACCCAAGGAGGCCCTCATGCGCAAGACCGTCCTCGCCCTTCTCGTCCTGGCCGTTTCGCTCCCGTTCCTGGCCGCCGCCCCACAGGCTCCGCCGTCGTTCGACGAGTTCTTCGTCGACAGGGCCCTGAGGATCGATCTCTTTCAATCCGGCGACGCCAAGGACGAGCGGGTGACGGTCCACCAGATCTACGAAGAAGGGATCTGGCCGGAAACGAAGACCGGCCTCCTCCCGCCCTTCAACCAGGGCCGATACGTCATCAAGGTCTACGACGCCGCCTCCAACCGTCTTGTTTTCCTGCGCGGCTTCGACACGATGTATGCCGAGTACAAGACGACCTCTCCGGCCCTGGCCGGTGAGGCGCGCGTCTTCGAGAGGTCCGTGCGCATCCCCCTGCCCAAGCGGCCCGTTCTCTTCGTCGTCGAAAAGCGCGACAAGCGCAACCTCCTCCACCCAATCTTCGACCGGATCATCGACCCGGCCGACTACCACATCATCAGGGCGACGCCGGCGTCGGGGGATGCCGTCTTCGAGGTCCAGATCACGGGCGATCCGCACGACAAGGTGGATTTCGTCTTCGTGGCCGAGGGCTACACGGCCGGCGAC
>JBFYNT010000295.1:0-3637 GCA_041304225.1 Candidatus Aminicenantota bacterium | reverse complement strand
CGACACCCTCGGGCTGAACCTGCTCCTCGACGAGGTCGAGAAGGAGGAGCGGCTGGAGTTCGTCGGGATCTCGGGATTCGTCAGGACGCGGGCCGCGGAGCGCTAGACCCCGGCCTCACAGGCCGCGATAGTGGCCCTGGGCGCCCAGGGTCTGGATCCAGCGGGCGAACGAACGGGCGTCACCGAGGTCGCTCTCGTCGGGATGGGTGGCGGCGGAGGCCGCCATGTCGGCCCAGGCTTCGTGCTCGGGCGACTGCATCAGGACCTCGAGGGCCTTCATCGACACCTTGCCCCGGCAGGAGAACGTGCCCAGGAGCCGGGCCTTGGCCACGAGTACAGAGGCGTACTCGAGGGCCTCGCGGGACAGCCGGCTGCCCGTCACCGAGCCGTGCGTGGAGAAGAGGGCGATCTTCAGGGCCTCGGGGACGCTCTTGAGGAAGACCTCGGCGGGATAGGGGACGCTGTGGGTCTGGACGGGAAAGCCGGCGAACACGAGGTCATAGGGGGAAATGTCGCCGGCGTCGGCCATGGGCCTGAGCGTCTTGTCGCCGGCGAGGGCGCCGAAGACGGCCTCGGCCACGAGCCTGGTGTTCCCCGTCCGGGAGAAATAGGTGACGAGCGTCTTGGCCATCGCGGGCATCCTTTCGAAAACGGCGCGCTCCGGTCATTCTGCCAGAAATCGCCCGGAATTGCCAACCGTCATTCGGCGGCCGGCAGCTCGATGGTCACTTCCGTCCCGCGCCCCGGCTCGCTCGAGACCCGGATCGTCCCGCCGTGTTCCTCGACGATCTTGCGGGTGATGGGCAGGCCCAGCCCGGTGCCGGAGTCCTTGGTCGAAAAGTAGAGGTCGAAGATCCGCTCGAGCGTCTCCCGGGCCATGCCCGGCCCGTCGTCCCGGACGACGACGCGGGTGACGCCGTCCGCCCGGGCGACCGTCACGGCCACCTCGCCGCGCGGACCGATGGCCTCGACGGCGTTGGCGACGACGTTGCGGAAGGCCGACCGGAGCTTGGCGGCATCGCCGCGGACCCGGAAGCCGGATCCCTCGGTCCCGACCGTGAAACGGATGCGCTCGGTGAGCAGGCGGCGGTAGGGCAGGAGCGTTTCCTCGACGATCTCCCGGAGGTCGACGGGCTCCTTGCGGACCGTGGTGTCCCGGGCGATCTCCATGAACTCCTGGGCGATGCTCCGGAGGTTCTCGACCTCGCCGATGATGTAGGACATCGACTCCTTGAGGGCCGTGTCGAAATCGCCGTGCTTGTCCTCGTAGACCTTGAGGACGTGCTCGGCCGAGAGCTGGATGGGCGTCAGGGGATTCTTGATCTCGTGGGCGACCTTGCGGGCCATCTCGGTCCAGGCCACCTTCTTGCTCATCTCGGCCAGCTCCTGCTCGTGGGCCTTGAGGTTCCGGATCATCGTGTTGAAGCCGTAGATGAGGGTCATCATCTCGTCCCGGGACTTGTGTTCGATCGTGACCTCGAGGTTGCCCAGCCCGACCTCGCGGGTCCCGGCCAGGAGCTTGCGGACCGGGACGATGATCATGCTCTTGATGCCCCGCGAGAACAGGATGACCAGGGCGACGAAGAAGGCCGAGAGGAGGACGAGGAACTCGACGATCTCCCGCGTGGCTTCGGTCAGCTGCTCCTTCTCGAAGGGAAAGGGCAGGGAGATGAACAGGGTCGAGTTCCGGAACTCGTAGGGGACTGTCAGTGTCTGGAAGGAATAGCCGCCGAGCCGCGTCCGCTGGACGAAGAAGGGCTTGCGGTCGTAGACGAGGGCCTGGTAGGCCTCGCCGTCGAGGATGTCCGGCAGGAGCCCGGTCTCGAAGAACTCCCGCCGGCTCGAGGCCCCGAGGATGGCGTCCTGGTAGAGGATGACGTCGCTCGACAGGGTCTCGCTGATCCACAGGGCCAGGTCCTCGCGCGGCGCGAGGTAGGGGGAGAGCTCCACGCCCTGGACGAAGAGGAAGGCTTCCATCAGGCCCTGGGCGTAGCTCGCGTGGACGGCCGATTCCTCGACGAACCGCTCCGTGAACAGACTGTCGAAGAGGTTCCGGGTGAAGACCGTGTAGAGGAGAAGGGGGACCAGGGTCAGGACGAGGAAGCCCGCGTAGACCCGGTTGGAGAACGACCAGAGGGGCTTGCGGACCGAGGCCCGGCCGGAGACGAGGGCGGCGAGGAGGGCGAAGGCGGCGGCCGCGGCCAGGCCGAGGAAGAAGAACCTCAGGAAGTCGACCGCCCCGGTCTTGAAGTCCTTGCGGGGGGCGAAGAGGCTGTAGCAGCGCTCCCCGGAACGGAAGAGGTAGGCGTCGTAGTCCGTGCCCCGCTCCCGGAAGCGTGACCAGAAGGGCGGGGCGGACGCGCGCAACCGGTCGAGGTCGGCCCCGGCCAGGCCCACCGTCAGCTTGCGGGGATTGAAGAGCGAAACGCCCTCGAGATCGAATATCTCGCAGCCGAAATCGAGCTCGCCGAGGGAGGGCAGGGAGTCGGTCCGCAGGACCTCGAAATAGGGATTGGCGGAATACAGGAACGGCAGCATCTCCGGATCGAGGGAGACGTAGAGGACGACCCGCCCGATCCGGACGCCGTCGTCGACGTAATCCTTGTAGCCGACGAGGAAGTCCTTCTCCCGGCCGATGAAGGTCAGGACGTGCGGCACGATGGCCCAGTCCTCGGACGGTTCGAGGTCGGGGGGATCGCCGAGGATCTTGGGAACGTTGAGCGAGAAGCGGCTGAGGGTGTTGCTCTCGGCGTCGCGGACCTCGAGGCTCGAGTGCCAGTTGGATTTGGCCACGGAGGTCTTGGCCCAGAGCCCGTGGGCGAAATCGGTGTTTTGAGAGGGCGGCGGGTCCTTGAAGAAGGCGACGATCTCCTTCTCGCTGCGATCGAGGCCCGGCAGGGATTCCTCGATGAGGAAGCTTCCCCAGGTCTCCTGGGTCAGGACGGCGTGGGCGACGGTCGTTTCGAGCAGGCCCCGGGTCCGCAGCACCGCCAGCCCGTCGACCGATCGGGCCAGCCAGAGGGAAGCCAGGACGAGGCCGGCGAAAGCGGCCTCGCGCCGGACCGCGAGGGCGGGCCGGACGGCCGCGGCGAAGACGCCTCCGACGAGGACCGCGCCGATGAGGATCACGGCCGCGGTGGGGTCGGGGCCTAACAAGCCCCCGGCGGCCGCGGCCAGCGCGACGGCCAGGCCGGCGAGGAGGCCGGCCCGGGCGCCCCGTGAAGACGATCGGAAGACGACGGCCAGGACCGTGAGGACGGCGACGAGGAAGACGAAGAGGCCCAGCTGGAGGGCGATCCGGGCGAAGTCCAAGTCCCAGCGCAGGAGGGACAGGTTGGAGTTGAACACGACCCGGCGGACCGCTTCCCGCAGGACGAGGACGCCCCCGGCCGCAAGGGCCGCTTCCGAAAGGAGGGCCAGGCCGGCCAGGATCGGGGAACGGGGCTTGGCTTCGCGGCGCCCCGCGCCCCTCGCGTAGATCGTCAGACAGAAAGCCAGCCCGAGGGCCGCGAGCGAGGTCAGGAGGATGTCCGCCGGCGACCGGGTCAGCCCGGCCCAGGAATCGAAGCCGGCCACGGCCGGATCGAAGAGGCGCAAGGACTGGATCCGCGCCAGCCGGCCCAGGGGCAGAACGGCG
>JBFYNT010000294.1:0-3823 GCA_041304225.1 Candidatus Aminicenantota bacterium | reverse complement strand
CAGGCTGAAGATCGGCAGGTACATCGAGACGACCAGGCCGCCGACCAGGCCGCCGATGAAGATGAGCATGATGGGCTCGAGGATCGACAGGAGGGCGGCCACCGCGGCGTCGACCTCCTCGTCGTAGAAATTGGCCAGCTTGTTCAGCATCTCGTCGAGGGTGCCCGTGGCCTCGCCGACGTTGATCATCTGGAGCATCATCGTCGGGAACTTGCCGGCCTGCTTGAAGGACTCGGCCATGGTCTTGCCTTCGGAGACGAGCTTGCGGGCCTCGATGATCTCGCTCTCGATGATGACGTTGCCGGCCGTCGTAGAGGTGATCTTGAGGGCCTCGAGCATGGGCACGCCGCCCGAGATGAGGGTGGCCAGCGTCCGGGTGACCCGGGTCATGGACACCTTGTGCATGAGCTTGCCGAACAGGGGCGCCTTCAGGACGAGCCGGTCGGTCTGCCAGCGGCCCGACTTCGTGCTCCGGTAGTAGCGGAAGGCGAAGGCGAGCGCGATGAACCCGGCGAAGATGAGGAAGATGTACTTCTGGACGAACTCGCTCATGGCCACGACCAGGGCCGTGATCCAGGGCAGCTCGGCCCCGAGGTCGCGGAAGATCGCGGCGAAGACGGGGATGACCTTCCAGAGCATGAAGATGGTCACCACGATGGCGAAGATCAGGATGCCGACCGGGTAGATCATGGCCTGCTTGACCTTGGACCTCAGCCGGACGGTCTTCTCGATGAACTCCGACAGGCGGCGGAGCATGATGTCGAGGGAGCCCGACTGCTCGCCCGAGGCGATGAGGTTGCAGTAGAGGTCGTCGAAGGCCTTGGGGTGCTTGCGCTTGGCCTGGTTCAGGGTCGAGCCGGCCTCGACGTCCTCTTTGACGGTCTTGATGACGTTCTTGAAATAAGTGTTCTTCTGCTGCTCCTCGAGGATGCCCAGGCTCTGGATGAGAGGCAGCTCGGCGTCGATAAGGACTGACAGCTGGCGGCTGTAGATGGACAGGTCCTTGAGCCGGACCTTTTCCCTCTTAAGGAACGGGATGGCGAACCCGCCCTTGGCCGCGCCGATGCTGAGGACCGTGATCTGGTCCTTCTGGAGCATCCGGCCCAGCTCCTCCTTGGACGCGGCGACCCGCTCGCCGCCGACCGTGTCCCCGTAGCGGTTCTTGCCCTTCCATACATACGTCGGCATGGTTTACCTCGCTTTGGCGGTTCGGTGCCTATTTTTTGTACGAGCCGGATTGAGAGGCCGGCGCGATCTTGGCGCCCTCGCGTCGCTGGATGATGTCGGTCAGCTCTTCGGGAGTGGAGCTCATGCTCATGATCATGTCCAGGCTGACCAGCTTGCGGAAATAGAGGTTGGACAGGGACTGGTTGAAGGTCTGCATCCCGAACTTCTCCTGGCCCATCTGCATGGACGAGTAGATCTGGTGGATCTTGTTCTCGCGGATGAGGTTGCGGATGGCCGGGTTGGGGATCATGATCTCCATGGCCAGGACCCGGCCCTTGCCGTCGATGCGCGGCAGCAGGGCCTGGGTGATGACGGCCTCGAGCGACATCGAGAGCATGATCCGGATCTGGGTCTGGTACTGGCTGGGGAAGATGTCGATGATGCGGCTGATCGACTCGACGGCCGAGTTGGTGTGCAGGGTGGAGAAGGTCAGGTGGCCCGTCTCGGCGACGCGCAGGCAGGCCTCGACCGTCTCGTGGTCGCGCATCTCGCCGACCAGGACGACGTCCGGGTCCTCGCGCAGGACCGAGCGCAGGGCGTTGCCGTAGGATTGGGTGTCGGCGTAGAGCTCGCGCTGGTTGATGATGGCCCGGCGCGGCGTCAGGTAGTATTCGATGGGGTCTTCGATGGTGACGATATGGACCGGCCGCTCCGAGTTGATGTGCTCGATCATGCAGGCCAGGGTCGTCGACTTGCCGCAGCCGGTCGGCCCGGTGACCAGGACGAGGCCCCGCGGCAGGTAGCAGAGCTGCTGGATGCGCTGGGGGATGCCCAGCTGGGCGAAGCTCCACATGGAGGGCAGGAAGCGCCGGAAGGCCCCGGCCACGGCGCCTTTCTGCATGAAGACGTTGGCCCGGAAGCGGCCCAGCTCCTTGACGCCGAAGGAGAAATCGAGCTCGAGCTTCTCCTCGAAGATCCGCTTCTGCTTGTCGGTCATGATGCTGTAGATGACCTCTTTCGTCTCGGCCGGCGTCATGGTCGGGTGCTCCAGGTCCTTGAGGATGCCGTGGACGCGGATGCGCGGCGGGATGTAGGTCGTGATGTGCAGGTCGCTGGCATCGCCTTCGACGCAGGCCTTGAGCAGCTCGAATATCGGCTTGGCCATGGGAACCTCCGTTATCGGATTCGGGTGATCATTCGTCCCGGACGGTCTCGCGCAGGACTTCCTCGACCGAGGTGACGCCGTTCTTGATCTTGATCAGGCCGCTGCGGCGGAGGGTCAGCATGCCCTTCTCGATGGCCTTGCGCTTGATCTCCCGGGACTGGGCCCGCGTCAGGATCATCGTCCGGATGTCGTCGTCGATCTTCATGACTTCGAACAGGGCCGTCCGGCCCTTGTAACCCGTCTTGTTGCAGGCGTCGCAACCGCCCGGCTTCATGGCCTGGAGCCCCTTGAGCTCGCTCTTCAGGTAGCCCATCTCGAGCAGGGCGGCCTCGGGCAGGGGGTGGGGCTGGGCGCATTTCTTGCAGAGCCGCCGGACGAGCCGCTGGGCGGCGACCAGGATGAGCGAGTCGGCGATCAGGAACGGCTCGACGTTCATGTTCTCCATGCGGGTGATGGAGCTCGCGGCGTCGTTGGTGTGGATGGTGGAGAAGACCAAGTGGCCGGTCAGGGCCGCCTTGATGGCGATGTCGACGGTCTCCTGGTCGCGCATCTCGCCGACCAGCATGATGTCGGGGTCCTGGCGGAGGAAGCTGCGCAGGCAGGCGGCGAAGGTCAGCCCGATCTCCTCTTTGATCTGGACCTGGTTGATGTTCGGGACGTTGAACTCGACCGGGTCCTCGGCGGTCATGATGTTCATGTCCGGCGAGTTGATGGTCGAGATGGCCGAGTAGAGCGTGTTCGTCTTGCCGCTGCCGGTCGGCCCGGTGACCAGGACGATGCCCCACGGCTTGCCGATGGCCTCCTGGAAGACGGCCAGGGATTCCTCCTCGAAGCCGAGCTGGGTCAGGTCGAGCTTGAGCATCTCCTTGTCGAGGATCCGGGCGACGATCTTCTCCCCCCATAGGGTCGGCAGGGAGGAGACGCGCATGTCGACCTCCTTCTTCTTGCCGTTGTCGAGGCGGAGGCGCATCTTGATCCGGCCGTCCTGGGGCAGGCGCTTCTCGGCGATGTCCATGTTCGACAGGATCTTGACGCGGGAGATGACCGGGCTGCGGTACTTCAGGGGCAGGTTGACGATCTCGTAGAGGTCGCCGTCCATGCGGTAGCGGACGCGGAAGCTCGTCTCGTAGGGCTCGAAGTGGACGTCGCTCGCGCCGCGCTTGATGGCGTCGATGAAGGTCTGGTTGACCAGCTTGATGATCGGGGCCTCTTCGGCCTCGTTGTCCTCGTCGGTCAGGACGTCCGATTCCTTGTCGTCCTCGATGATGTTGACCCGTCCGTCGTCGGCCAGGGCGATGTCCTCGATGATCTTCTTGACCCGGATGGCGTCGGCCGTGCCGTAGTACTTGTTGATGGCGTTGACGACGCCAGTCTCCGAGGCGATGACCGGCTGGATCGACAGGCCCGTCCGGAAGCGGACGTCCTCGATGATCTCGAGGTCGGTCGGGTCGACCATGGCCAAGGTCAGGAACGAGCGGATGCGGTGGATCG
>JBFYNT010000293.1:0-10133 GCA_041304225.1 Candidatus Aminicenantota bacterium | reverse complement strand
TTCGGGCTGCCGCAGGACCGCCTCTACGCCACGGTCTACCTCGACGACGACGAGGCTTTCCGGCTCTGGGCCGAGGAGGTCGGCGTCCCCAAGGACCGGATCTTCCGCTACGGCAAGAAGGACAACTTCTGGGCCATGGGCGAAACCGGCCCCTGCGGCCCCTGCTCCGAGCTCCACTACGACCTCGGCGCCGACATCGAGGCGGGCGAGCCCTTCGCCCTCATCGAGAAGGGGAGCGACCGCTTCGTCGAGCTGTGGAACCTCGTCTTCATGGAGTTCGACCAGGGCCAGGACGGCGTCCTGCGGCCGCTGCCGTCGCCGTCGATCGACACCGGCATGGGCCTCGAGCGCATGACGGCCGTCGTCCAGGGCAGGCGGAGCAACTACGACACCGACCTGTTCCTGCCCCTGATCGAAAGCGCCGCCGGGATGGCCCGGCGCGAATACCCGGCCGGCGACGAGGGCGACGTCTCTCTCCGGATCATCGCCGACCACGTCCGGGCGACGACCTTCCTCATCGGAGACGGCATTTCGCCGGCCAACGACGGCCGGGGCTATGTCCTGCGGCGGCTCATCCGCCGGGCCTTCCGGCAGGGCAACCTCGTCGGCATCGACCGGCCGTTCTTGTTCGAGCTCGTCGGCTATGTCGCTGATATCATGAAGGACGCCTACCCCGAGCTGCTGACCTCGGCCGAATACATCTCCAAGGTCTGCCTGGCCGAGGAGGAGCGCTTCGCCTACACGCTGTCCTCGGGCCTGCGTTATTTCGACCAGGCCGTCCGGGAAACCCGCGAGAAGGGGGACACGGTCCTCCCGGGCGGGCAGGTCTTCAGGCTTTACGACACCTTCGGCTTCCCGCTCGACCTGTCGCAGGAACTGGCCCGGGAGAGATCTCTGTCGGTCGACGAGGCCGGTTTCACTCGGGAGCTCGAGGAACAGAAACAGCGGGCCCGGCTATCGTGGAAGGGCGAAGCCAAGCGCAAGGAGAAGCAGGTCTACGACGAATTCAAAGACCTCAAGGTCCGGACCCGCGTCCATGAGGCGGCCGAGCTTTCGGATATCCGCGTCCTCGGCCTGCTCAAGGACGGCCGGCGGGCGAAGGCCCTCGCGGCCGGCGACTCCGGCGAGATCATCCTCGAGGAGACGCCGTTCTACGCCGAAGCCGGCGGCCAGGTCGGGGACATGGGCACGCTCAAGGGCCCGAAGGTTTCCGCACTGGTCTTTAACGCGTCTTACGCCACCCCTGACGTCGTCGTCCACGCCGTCCGGGTCCTGGCCGGCGAGGTCCGCGAAGGCGACCGCGTCGACGCCGTGCCCGACCTCGTCCGGCGGCAGGCGACGTCGAACAACCATACGGCGACGCACCTGCTCCACGCCGCCCTGAGGCAGGTCCTGGGCGACCACGTCAAACAGTCCGGCTCCTTCGTTTCACCGGCCCGCCTGCGCTTCGATTTTACCCACTTCGCCCCCCTGACCCGCGAAGAGGTCCGGCGAGTCGAGGAGATCGTCAACGACCGGATCCGGGCCGACATCCCGCTCTCGACACGGGTGACGACGCTCGAGGAAGGCATCCGCGAAGGGGCCACGGCCATCTTCGAGGAAAAATACGGGGAGACCGTCCGGGTCGTCGGCATCGGCGACTTCAGCAAGGAGCTCTGCGGCGGCGTCCACGTCCACGCCACGGGCGAGCTGGGCTTGTTCAAGATCGTTTCCGAGGCGAGCGTCGCCGCGGGCATGCGCCGCATCGAGGCTGTGACGGGCGAAGGAGCCTACGACTACGTCCGGGAGCTCGAAGATGATCTCGCCGGCCTGGAGAAGAGCCTGGGTGTCGCGCGCAAGGACCTCCCGGCGCGGATCGAGAAGCTCGCCGCCCGGGCCGATGAGCTCGAGCGGGAGGCCAAGGACCTGCGCAAGAAGGTCCTGTCCGCGAGCCTCGAAGCGAAGTCTCCCGCCGGCGACGCCGCGGCCACGGTCAGGGGATTGAGCCTCCAGGTCAGGCGCCTCGACGGCTTGACCATGGCCGAGCTGCGGGACACGGCGGACTCCATGAAACAGAAGCTCGGAAGCGGGGTCGTCGTCCTCGGCGCCGTCACGGCCGACAAGGCCTTCCTCGTCGCTTCGGTCACCAAGGACCTCACCGGCCGCGTCCCGGCCGGCGCCCTCATCAAGGAACTCGCTCCCGTCGTCGGAGGCGGGGGAGGGGGGCGGCCCGATTTCGCCCAGTGCGGCGGCCCCGGCGTCGGGGAGCTCGGAAAGGCCCTCGAGATGGTCCCGGCCCTCGTCGAGCGCCTGGCCGTCTGACCCCCGGATTCACCCCCGGCGGGGATTGCCAAACGGACCGTTTTTTGCCAAGATGAGGAACGACGCCGATGGACTGCTTTAAAAGGATCCTCGCGGCTTGCGCCTTGCTGGCCCTCGCCCCCTGCGTCCTGGGGGTGGGCCCGGCCGACCTGCGCAAGCTCTACAGCCCGATCGTCAAGAAGGTCGCCGAGAAGCACCGCATCGACCAGGATCTCGTCCACGTCGTCATCCGGGCCGAATCGAACTACGACGCCTTCGCCATCTCCTCGGCCGGGGCCATGGGGTTGATGCAGCTCATGCCGGCCACGGCCAAGCAGTACGGGGTCGGCAACGTCTTCGATCCGGCCCAGAACATCGAGGGCGGCGTCCGTTACCTAAAGGACCTGGTCAAGCTCTACAACGGGCAGACCAAGCTCGTCCTGGCCGCATACAACGCCGGCCAGGAGGCGGTCCGCAAGTACAAGGGCATTCCGCCCTATCCGGAGACGAAGAATTACATCGCCGGGATCATGAGGAACTACAAGAAGTCCACGGTCTCCGCCAAGAACCCCACCTTCATGGTCAAGGACGCCAACGGGAAGACGATCCTGGTGAACGATCCGGAGACGGTCAAGAAATAGGTCCTTCCCCGATTCTGGGAAGTCCCTCTCTCGTGCTTTCGCTCGGGGATATCCTCTAGCTCCCCGGACCCCCTGGAACCAGTGCGGTCGGTTCCCCCCGCTGCGCGGGCCCCCCCTCCGCCACGGGGATCAGCGAGGATAATCCCCTCACGGCCTCGAGAGGGACGTGCGGAATGGGAGAAGGGCCGACCTCAGCGGACCGGCAGGAAGCCCTTGACCAGCAGGTTGCGCGGAACGATCTCGAACGTCGCGGGCAACCGGCCGAGTTGATCGCCGTCGAGCTCGAGCAGGACGTCCTCGCCGTCGCCGGGCCAGGCTTCGATGCGCCGGCCCTTCACCACCGAGACCTTGGGATGGGTGACGTGGCTGCCGTTCATGAGCTTCCAGCCGTGCCGGCAGAACTCGAGGAAACGGAAGCCGCGGACGAGCACGGCGTCGAAGAGCCCGTCGTCGAGGCGGGCGTCGGGGGCGACCTTCATGCCCTTGCCGAAGATCCGGCCGTTGGCCACCGCGCCGATGAGGTACTCTCCGTCCGGCAGGTCCCGGCCGTCGACGCGGATGCGAACGCGCTTGTTCTTATAGCGGGCCATCGTCGTCACCAGGCAGCGGACGTAGGACGAAGCGCGGCGCTGGAGACGGCGCTCGGTGACCTCGCGGACGACCTCGCCGCCGAGACCGAAGTCGGCGACGTTGAGGAAGAGGCGGTCCTCTTCGAGGCCCTCGTTCGTCCGGAAGCGGACGCGGCCCACGTCCATGCGCACGGCCGGGGCGTCGGAGATCACCTGGAGGGCGCCGCGGAGCCCCGGCGGAATGTTCAAGCTCTTGATCAGGTCGCAGCCGGTCCCGGAAGGGACGAGGCCGAGCGTCGCTTCGGGATTGATGATCCGGCGGTCCTCGTAGAAGCCGTTGGCGATCTCGTTCATCGTCCCGTCGCCGCCGACGCCGATGACCAGCTCGGTGCCGTCCTTGATGGCCTCCCGGGCCAGGTCGGTGGCGTGCCGGGGCTTTTCCGTGAACTCGTACTTGAACTCGCGGACGAAGTGTCTGAGGCCCTCGCGGATCTCGCCCCAGCGCTTCCGGGTCCGGCCCCGGTTCGACTCGGGATTGACGATGACCTTCGTCTTAAGCCGCATCGGTCGGTCCCTGAGTGTCCGCGGGGGGGATGGCCGTAGGCGGCGGGGGAGGGGCCGCCGCGGCGGCCTTCTTGGCGAAGAGCGAGATCCCGATGAGGCCGCCGAGGGCGCCGACGACGGCGTAAACGGCGGCCGAGAGGAACAGCCCCAACAGGAACCAGCCCGGCGACAGGGTGGACGAGGCGCCCTGGAAAATGCCGTCGAGACCGGCCGGCATCTGACCGCCCATCTCGGCGGCTTTGTCGAGGATGCGCTGGGCCATCTCCAGGTTGAAGCTCTGAAAAGGGATCTTGACGATCGCGTCGACGACGGCGGCGATGATCCCCGTCAGGGCCCCGACGACGGCCCCGTCGCCCGAGGTCAGGGGGGCCTTCGTAGCCTTGACTAGGAGCTTCACGGCCACCGCGGCCCCGCCGACGATCCAAAGGCAACATACGCAGTTGCCGGCGCCGACGAACGGGATGCCGGACAGAAGGCCGGCGACGGCGCCGGCGGTGAGGGCCGGCCGGAAATATTCGGGCTTCTGCTGGGACATGGTCTCTCCTTGAACAGGGTCCTATTCTACGTTTTTCCCGGCCGCTCTTTCAAGGTCCCCGGCGGCCCGCCGCCTTTCCCGCAGGTCGAAGAAGTCGGCGACGCCGGGAACGAAGTAGAACGGCAGGAGCGCTCCCCAGACGAGGCCGGTCACGGCCCGGAGGCCGACCGGGCTCCTCCAGAGGCCCGCGAGGCCGGCCAGGCCGTCGACGGCCATGGGCAGGGTGGCGATGACGAACGACCGGGCGGACGGCAGGCCCGAACGGCGGAAACCGCGGACGAGCGGGTAGAAGACGAGCCCGGCCGCGAATCCGGCGTAGATCCCAAGGCACCGGCCGCAGACGGCCAAAGGATGGCCGAAGAGGAAGAAACACCGGCCGGGGATCTGGTGGCAGACGGGAGAGAAGACGGCGTAGACGGCGCGGGCGAGTCCCGTCGAACTCCGGGCGGCCAGCCACGGGGCCAGGACGATGAGCGCCAGCCAAACGGCCGCCCCCAGGGTCGCCGCGAGCCATACCGCTCGGACCCTGCGGCGGCCGGCGTCATCGGACATGGCCGGTATTGTATCAGGAAATCGGTTCGATTTCCGGATTGACAGGAGCGGAAGGAGTCGGTTACATTAAGCGAGAAAGCATCCACCCTCGCTATCGACAGGAGGAGAACATGGCCCGACCCCGCGCTTTTGCCCTGCTACTCATCGGAGCGCTCATCCTGGTCCCGTCCCGGGCCGCGGCCCAGACGGAGGAGGCCAACAACCTCCTCGGCCAGGCCGGCCCGGGCGTCATCGCGGTCATCGTCTACGGCGCCGACAAGGCCGAGATCCTCAAGGGGTCGGCCCTAGCCCTGTCCGAGGACATCGTCGTCACGGCCTATCATGTCATCTCCCAGGCCGCCGACGTCGAGGGTCTGAACATCAAGGGCAAGAAGGTCAAGATCGAAGGCCTGCTCGGGGTCGACAAGCCCCACGACATCGCCCTGCTCAAGCTCAAAGGCAAGGTCCAGGCCCTGCCCATCGGTTCGGTCGACGGTCTGACCGCCGGGGCCCGTCTCTTCGCGCTCGGGTCCAACGAGTCGGGGCAGGTGGTCATCGCCGAAGGCACGTTCCGCCGGACGGTCGACGCCGGGGCCGCGGGCAAGATCCTCGAGGTCTCGATGCCCGTGCCCGAACAGTTCCGCGGCGGACCGCTGCTCGACATCAACGGCCAGCTCGTCGGCATGCTCCTCGTCCTCGACCGCGGCTTCAAGATCGGCATCCCCGTGGCTTCGCTGGTCAGCGTGACCCGGACGGGCAAGGCCGCCGAGTTCAAGGCCCAGGCCCCCGAGAACTACTTCGAAACGATCGAGGGCAACCTGTTCGCCGGCCGGGCGGCCCTGGCCCTCGACGAGCAGATGACGGCCCGGATGCACATGGAGAAGCTGGTCAAGCTCGATCCCGCCAACCTGGCCGGGCACCTCCAGCTGGCCCAGATCTACGCCCAACAGCGCGATTACGCGGCCGCGGCCGCTTCTTACCGGAAAGCGGCCGGCCTCGATCCGTCCCGGTCGGACGCCTTCTACGGGCTGGGCACGATCCTCATGAAGCAAACCCAGTACAAAGATGCGGCCGAAGCCTTCGAGAAGGCCGCCGCCCAGGGTTACGCCGGCGCCGAGGTCCAGTTCGATCTCGGTTCGGCCCGCGAGGCCCAGCAGGACTGGGCCCAGGCCGCCGCGGCCTACGAAAGATTCATCGCCCTCGGCCCCGCCGATACCGCCCCCGCCTACCACCGGCTGGGCGTCTGCCGGACGAACCTGGGCGAGTTCGACAAGGCCGTCGCCGCCCTGCTCGAGGCCCAAAAGGGGCAGCCGAAGGACATCAAGGTCCGCGAGGCCCTGGCCGAAGCCTACGCCAAGGCGGGCCAGATCGAGAACGCCGAGGCCGTCTACATGGGCATGGCCGAGCTCAATCCGGCCGAGGCCAAGACCTACTACAAACAGTACTATCAGATGGCGACCGGCGCGAACAGGCACGACCGGGCCATCATCCCGCTCAAGAAGATCATCGAGCTCGATCCCAAGAACGAGACCAATTTCTACTTCCTGGGGATGGCTTACTTCAACGTCCAGAAATACGACGACGCCGTCGCCGCTTTCCAGCAGAGCCTGGCGGTCAAGCCCGATTTCGCCCACGCCTGGTACCAGATCGGGTCGTCGAACTTCCAGGCCAAGAAGTTCAAGGAAGCGGCCGAAGCCTACAAGAAATATGTCGAGATCACCCCCGACGACGTCTCGGGCTGGATGAGCATGGGCGTGTCTTACCTTCAGGCCAAGAACTTCGAGGCCGCCCTCGAGCCTTTGAAGAAGTGCGTCGAGATGAGGCCCAACGACGGCATCGCCCTGGCCAACCTGGCCGTCGCCTACATCAATCTCAAGGACAACTTCAGCGCCAAGGAGATCTACAACAAGCTCTTGACCATCGACCCCGCCCAGGCGGAGAAGCTGAAGAAGTATATCCGGTGACGTCCGGACCGGACAAAAATTGACAGGCCGCCCCGTCCCGCCTAGAATAGGGGTCCGGCCCGCGGCCCACGGGTTCCCCCCGGCGGGGGAGCCGCCCGGCGTTCCACATCCGTAAAATGTTGATTCGCCGATAGTTCAACGCGCGAGATAAGGGCAGATGGCGGAATTGGCAGACGCGCTAGGCTTAGGACCTAGTTCCTGATGAAGGAGTGCGGGTTCGAGTCCCGCTCTGCCTACGTACGTCCCGCGGCGCGGCCCGGCCGCTATCCCAAAAAGTGAAAGAGACCCGCATGAGCGCACAGAGCCGACAGAGCCGCCTGACCGACCTCAGCCCGAGCCGCAAGGAGATCGGGCTGGAGATCCCCGACGAAGAGTACCGCCAGGAGTACGAGAAGGTCCTCGGCGAATATGTCGCCAAGGCCAAGCTGGACGGCTTCCGCAAGGGGCACGCCCCCCGCGAGCGGGTCAAGGCCCTGTTCGACCACGACATCGCCCACGACGTCTACGACTCGCTCATTCCGCGGGTCCTCGAGGAGGAGCTCCGGGGCCTGCGCTTGAATCCCGTCGGCGTGCCGGTCCTCAAGGACCTCAAGCACGAGCCCGGCGAGCCCCTCCGGTGCACGGCCGCGATCGAGGTCCTGCCCGAGTTCGACCTGCCCGACTACCGGACGATCCAGGTCAAGAAGCGCTCGACCGAGCTGGCCAAGGAGGACGTCGACAAAGCCATGGAGGAGATCCGCTCCCGGGCCGCCGAATACGTCCCGGTCGAGGGCCGGGGAGCGGCCGACGGGGATTACGCCGTCGTCGAGATGCAGGGCCGCGACAAGAGGGCCAAGCGCCTCCTGCCGGTCGAGAAGGCCGTCGTCCTGGCCGGGCACGCCGAGAACGAGCCGGGCCTCAACGAGCGCCTCAGAGGCATGACGCCGGGCGAGGAACGGTCCTTCGAGGTCTCTTACCCCAAGGAACACCACAACCGGCGCGTCGCGGGCAAAGAGATCGAATACAGCCTCAAGCTCCGCGAGCTCAAGGAGAAGAAGCTCCCCGCCCTGGACGATGAGTTCGCCAAGAGCCTCGGCGTCCCCGATGGCCTCCTGGCCCTCGTCGCCAAGGTCCGCCAGGAGCTCCAGGAGGGCCGGGAGAGGGCCGCTCGCAACGAGACGGCTTCGGACGTCCTCACGGCCATCGCCGGAAAGGTCGCCCTGGAGCTCCCCGAATCGGTCGTCGAGGAGGAGTCCCTGGCCATCCTCCGGCGGCTCCTCCAGGCTTACGGCAACCGGCCTCTGGCGCCCGAGGCCCTGGAGGCCCTGAAGGCCGAGGCCCGGCGGCAGGCCGTCGATCACCTTCGCAACCACCTCATCCTCGAGAAGATCGCCCGGAAGGAAGGCCTCGGGGTAGCCGAGGAGGAGATCCAGGCGGAGCTCCGTAACCTGTCTAAAATCAACAATATATCCGAAGCGGCCCTGGCCGATATGATGCGCCGGGACGAGCACCGCCGGGAGGAGCTGGTGGAGTCCCTGCTCTTCCGCAAGACTGTTGACTTTCTCGTTAAAACGGCTATAATTAGTTGACCAAGGATACAAATCCCCGCGGCTCAGTCCTTGACGCTTCCTGAGCCGTTTCCGTGAACCGTCCAGGGGCTCCCCGGCGGGCCCGGAGCGCAGATCATGCAGGATTCCAACGAACACACCGAGGTCCTCAGAAATATCCCTCTCATTCCGTTGAGGGACCTCGTCGTGTTCCCGGCCACCCTGGTGCCGTTCATCGTCGGCCGGTCCTCGTCGATCCAGGCCCTGGAAAAGGCCGCCGAGAAGGACAAGATGATCTTCCTGGCGGCCCAGATGGACGCTTCGGTCGACAATCCGACCCCCAAGGACATCTATTCGGTCGGGGTGACCGCCAAGATCATCCGGACGATCAAGAGCGACGACCGGAACATGAAGGTCATCGTCGAGGGCAAGAGCCGGGCGCGGATCGTCGAGTACCTCAGCACCTACCCCTACTACCAGATCCTGGCCAAAGTGGTCAAAGAGATCGACGACCATCTGCCCGAGTCGAAAGAGCTCCTCAAGCGGGTCCTGGCCCTCTTCGAGGACTATCTCAAGCTCAATCAAAACACCAACTTGGACTCGATCATCCCGGCCCTGCGGGAGAACACGCCCGAGCGCATCACCGACATCATCGCCTCCCACGTCTACATGCCCCTCGAGGAGAAGCAGAACCTCCTCGAGACGGTCAACAGCTTCGAGCGGCTGCGCCGGCTCAACTACGTTCTGGAGAACGAGATCCTCAAGATCCATTCGGCCTACCAGAAGGACCCGAACCGGGCCCGGCGGCGGACGACGTTCAAGGATCCCTCCGGCCAGAAGCCTTTCCCGCCCGGCACGCCCGGGGGCCGCAAGGAAGACCAGCCAAACGAGATCGAGGAGCTCCGCCAGAAGGTGGCCAAGGCCAAGATGCCGCCGGACGCCCAGGAGAAGTCCTATAAGGAGATCGAGCGGCTGGAGACCATGCCGCCCATGTCGGCCGAGGCCACGGTCAGCCGGAACTATCTCGACTGGCTGATCTCTCTGCCCTGGGTCAAGAAGACGCGCGAGAAGCGGGAGCTCAAGGAGGCCGAGCGGATCCTCAACGAGGACCATCACGGCCTGGAGAAGGTCAAGGAGCGGATCCTCGAGTACCTGTCCATCCGCCAGCTGGTCAAGAACCCCCGGGGCGTCATCCTGGGGCTCATCGGGCCGCCCGGCGTCGGCAAGAGCTCGCTCGGCAAGTCCATCGCCCGCGCGACAGGCCGGAAGTTCGTCCGCCTGTCCCTCGGCGGCGTGCGCGACGAGGCCGAGATCCGGGGCCACCGGCGCACCTACATCGGGGCCTATCCCGGCCGCATCATCCAGATGATCAAGCGCGGGGGGACGAAGAACCCCGTCTTCCTCCTCGACGAGGTCGACAAGATGAGCATGGACTTCCGGGGCGATCCGGCCTCGGCCCTGATGGAAGTCCTCGACCCCGAGCAGAACAGCACCTTCCTCGACCACTACATCGACACCGATTT